>JAJHPN010000422.1 GCA_020890855.1 Candidatus Contendibacter sp.
CGATCCCCCAACAGCATCCGATTCGGCAACTGGGTCAGCGCATCGTGATAGGCCATCTGCTCCAGACGGCGCTGACTCTTCTTGAGCGGGGTAATGTCTGAAAACAGATTGACATAGTGGGTAATCAGGCCGGCGGCGTCATACACCACCGAGATGCTGGCCAGCTCGGCATACAGCTCGCCATTCTGCTTACGATTCCACAACTCGCCGGTCCAGAACCCGACGCTGCTCAGTGAGCGCCACATCGCGGCGTAAAACCCGGCGTCATGATGGCCGGACTGCAAAAAACGCGGATTACGGCCGATCACCGCTTCACGGGCATAGCCGGTCAGTTCGGTGAAAGCGCGGTTGACCTCAATGATATTGGCCGCTGCATCGGTGATGATGATCCCCTCATGGGCATGTTCAAACACGCTGGCAGCCAGCCGTAACCGCTCGTCAGCCTGCTTGCGGTCGGTGATGTCGCGAGCGAAACCGACCGTACCGAGCAGCGATCCATCCTGGTCAACCACCGGCGCTTTGTAAGTCTCGATCCAGCGCGGCTTGCCCGGTCTGCCCAGCAGTTCTTCAACCGCCTTCTTGTGTTGTGTCGCCAGGACCATCCGGTCATCGGCCCGGTAACGCTCCGCCAGATAGCGCGGCCAGACATCGAGATCGGTTTTGCCCACCACCGCATCGGCGTCCTGTAGGCCACACGCTTTGGCGAAGGGCTCATTCACCGCCAGAAAGCGGCTTTCGGTATCCTTGAGCCAGACCATGAACGGGAAATTGTCGAGCAGCGCCCGCTGATAATGTTCACGCTGGCGCAATTCGTCCTCCAGCCGCTTCTGTTCAGTGATGTCCTGCTTAATCCCCAGATACTGGACGATCTGACCCTCAGCGTCGCGGATCGGCGCAATCACTGCGTGTTCCCAATACAGCGAGCCGTCCTTGCGGCGGTTATGCAATATCCCGTCCCAGGTCCCGCCGCTGGCGATGGTTTGCCAGAGTCGCCGATACTCCGCCGGTGGGGTCTCGCCCGATTTGAGAATGTTCGGATTCTGACCGATGGCTTCGGCGCGGCTGTAGCCGGTGATCCGGGTGAAATAGGGGTTGACGTATTCGATCCGGCCTTCGAGATCGGTCACGACGATGGAAAGCGGAGTCTGTTCAACGGCCTGAGACAGGCGACGCAACTCCAGGGTGATCGCATGGCTCTGGGTGATATCCTGCACCGTGCCAACCGCGCTGTATGGCCGACCTTGCCGGTCGAAATCAAACTCCGCCAGTTCGCGCACCCACTTGATCGCCCCATCAACCACGATGCGATGCAGAATGTGATAAGGCTCGCCAGCCAGCGCCGCCAGCCAGGTCTGGTTCACCTTGTCGCGGTCATCCGGGTGAACACAGGCCAGAAACAACTCGTAACTGAGCGGCGCACCCGGCGCCACGCCGAAAATCCGGTAAGTCTGCTCAGTCCATTCCAAATGGTTGCTGCGCAGATCCAGCGACCAGCTCCCCAAATCGGCGACTTCCTGAGCCTTGCGCAAATTGAATTCTGAACGACGCAGCGCCTCCTCGGCCCGCTGCCGCTCGGTAATGTCGCGGGCGATGCCGAGCACCCCCAGCAACCGGCCATCCGCCTGGAAAATTGGCGTCTTGGTGGTCTCGAACAGCCGGCGCTGACCATCCGGATAGGTGAACCACTCTTCATTGTGGTGCGGCGCACCGGCGGCAATCGCTTCCCAGTCCTTGCTCCGGTAGAACTCGGCGGTGGCGGTGTCCACGAAATCAAAGTCAGTCTTGCCGACGATGACGCTTTCTGGCGCACCGTAATAGGCGCTAAACGCTGGATTACAGGCCAGATAAACGCCCTGTGGATCCTTGAGCCAGACCGGATCGGGGATGGCTTCATAAAGGCTACGCAACAGAGTCCATTCTGCGGAGGGATACGGCCCGGATCGGGAGGTGCTGGGTATGTCGGACATAGTCATTGGCCGCAAGCAAAATTTCTCTGGTTCGTTCCATAAAGCATACATTATCGCTGGGTTTTCAGGGGTCAAGGCAGCTACATTGGCCAGCGCAGCTTTTAAAAAGGCGTCGGACCTTGTTGCTTCGCCATTCAGCGACTACGGTTTAAAAACGCTGCTATCCTGTAGCAGTGGAATTCCTAACCGATAGAAAAAACCCCGAAGGAGGGTAACAATGAAAGCGATGAACAAGAAACTGCTGCTGGGCGTGGCTGCAGGCTGCGCGATGGGTCTGACTGCCGGCGCATGGGCGGCGGATGCGGCGACTGCTGATGAAGTGGTCGCCAAGGTCAACGCCGCCGCCACCGAGGTGAAGGCGCATGCCGATGTCGCCCTGACCGAGTTTGACAAGAAAGACGGCAAGTGGGCTTGGAAAGACACCTATGTTTTTGTGCTGGATTGCACGAATGGGATAATGAAGGCCCATCCCAATGAGAAGGTCAAGGGCATGAAACTGGCCGATCTCAAGGACAAGGCGACCGACAAGGAATTTGGCTCGGCCCTGTGCGCCGCCGCCAAGAAGACCAACGGCGGCTGGGTCGAATATATGTGGACCAAGCCCGGCGCTGAAGGTCACCATCGCAAGGTGGCTTATGTGCTGAGCGCCGGCAATTATCAGGTGGCCGCCGGCGTTTATGACGACACGCTGACCGCCAAGGCACTGGACGCCAAGGTTGTCAAGTAAACCACTGTAGTCATCGGATGGCCGTGGGGTGACGGGGTTAGACCCTTACCCCACAGATTTCATCCTGGCCGCTTGGGTGTCTGCGACAGACGCGCTTGTGGTTGGCGGTTCAGGGCGGTTTCTACCCTTTGGCTCGCCAACCGCGTACCAGTCCTGGCTATGGGATTAAGATGCGTCGTTGAGAATGCCCCGACAATCCGGGAATCCATCCAGTGCGGCCCGTCCGTATCCGCTTTGCGCAGGTTCTGCTCAAGGCGGATTTTCGCTGCCGAGGCCTTGTTTTTACCCGCCAGCGCCGTCTGTTCCCCACGCTCTTCCGCCGTCAGGCGGACAAGACGCTTCTCGATCATACCGCGTCTTCCTCAAGTTGACTTGCCGGGCCGCTTGGATCTCGACCTATAGAAACGAACATGACAAACCGCTAGTCGCGATGCAGCAGGTACAGCAGCGCCAGATTGGCGAGCAGCGAAAGCAGCGCCACGCTGCGCCAGAAGCCGGTCGGGTTGCGTTCCACCAAAGGCCGGTTGCTGCGCTCGGTGAATTCGGAATTGGGATGGAGCAAATCGTAAACCAGTTCTGTCTCAATTGCGTAGCGGCGCTTTGGCTCAAGACGCACGGCCTTTTCCAGCGCCCCGTCCACCCAGACCGGTAAATCCGGCCGCTCGCTCCGGGCGGAGACATAGCGCAGCCGGGCCATCCACTTTGCGCTGATCTCCCGTCCGAGCCGCTCCCCATAAGGCAAGCGGCCGGTCAGCAGTTCGTAGGCGATGACGCCGATGGCGAAGAGATCAGAACTGGTAGTCGCCGGTTCGCCGCGCAACACCTCCGGCGCGGTGTAATTTCGTGTGCCGAGCAGGTCAGTCTGTTCGACCGGCGATGCAATTTCAGCGATGCCGGCGATCTTGGCTGAGCCAAAATCGATGATCCGCACTGTGCCGTGGCGGTCGATATGGATATTTTCCGGCTTCAGGTCCCGGTGCAGCATGTCCAGCCGATGGAAAGCCCGGATACCCCGCACGATCTGCTCCAGAATCCCCCGCGCCTCCGTCAGCGTTGGGCGCGGATGCTCGGTCATCCACTGCCGCAGCGTTTGGCCGTCGAGATACTCCAGGATGTGGTAGAGAAAACGCCGCCTTCGCACCGGCTCGATCACTTTCAGTACATGAGGGCTGTCGATGCGTCGGCCCACCCATTCCTCGTGCCGAAAGCGTTCCAGGTAACCCGGATCATCCTCGAAATTGACGGATGGCGTTTTCAGCACCACCTGTTTTTCAGCGACGTCGTCAAGCGCCAGATAAAGCTGGCTGGTCGGGCTGGCGTGAATTTCCCGCAGGATGCGGTAGCCATCCAGGATCATCCCTGGTTCCAGCGGCGGTGGAAACGGCAACTCGGTCAGTTCCTGAAACACCGATTCAGCGTCTGGCGCCGGCAGCGCGTCGATCCGCAACAACTGGCACGTCAGATTGTCAGGGCTGCCGGCGGTGCGGGCGGCAGCGGTCAGGGCGCGACACGCGGCGTCAAGATTATCGCCGCACTCGCCAATCAACCGTTTGATCTCCAACGGCGGCACATATTCGTGGACGCCATCGGTGGTGAATAGAAACAGATCGCCGACTTCGATCGGCAGACTGCGATAGTCAATATCCAGATGCGAGTCAATACCCAACGCCCGGTTCAGGTAGACGCGCTCGGCGCTGGCCCAACTGTGGTGATCCTGTGTCAACGGTTCCAGCGTATCCTCGCGCAACTGCCAGATGCGAGTGTCGCCAATATGAAAGACATGCGCGGTGGTGGACTTAAGCACCAGAGCGCTGAAGGTCGTGACCATTCCTCGCGATGGATCCAGCATCTGCGCTCCTTGCCCGCATAGCCAGCGGTTAAGGGCGCTAAGGACTCTTTCGGCGGAATGTCGCACCGTCCAGGAATCAGGCGTGGCAAAGTAATCGTTGAGAAAATTCCTGACGGCGTACTCGGCGGCAAGGCGGGCGGATTCGCTGGAACTCATCCCATCGGCAATGGCGAACGCCGCGCCTTTCAGGGTGAGCGCCTCGCCTTCCGGGATGAGCGCGCCGTGAAAGTCTTCATTGGCCGGTTTGACGCCCCGGTCAGAAAATTGGCCGAGGTGGATGCGCAGGATGCGGGTCATGGGGTGAAAACGG
>JAJHPN010000447.1 GCA_020890855.1 Candidatus Contendibacter sp.
GATCTGCCGCCGCAGTATTGCTACACCCGGCGGCATGGTCAGCAACCGCAGGCGCTGGATCATATTCTGGTCAGTCCCGCATTACGGCGGGGCGCGGTGGTGCGAATCCCGCATTTGCACAGCAACGCTGCACCCGGTGGACCCACGCCGGCCAGCGACCATGATCCGGTGCTCGCAGTGCTGGCCGCGATCTGAAATAAATCTGAAAAATCAATGAGTCGTGAAATCTACCAAACCCTGTTGAACCATCTGGAAACCGTCATGATCGGCCAGCGCCGCACAATCCGCTGGTTGCTGGCCGCGTTCGTCGCCGGCGGTCATGTGCTGCTGGAAGACCTGCCGGGAACGGGCAAGACCACATTGGCCAAAGCCTTTGCCTGTTCCCTGACTTTGGAGTTTCAGCGTATCCAGTTCACGCCTGATCTACTGCCTTCCGACATTCTCGGCGTGTCGATTTTCGATCCGCAGCGCCAGGAATTCCGGCTGCATCGCGGCCCGGCCTTTACCGAAGTGTTGCTGGCCGATGAAATCAATCGTGCCTCGCCCCGTACTCAGGCGGCGTTGCTGGAGGCGATGGGCGAACGGCAAATCAGTCTGGACGGCGAGCGCCACGAACTGGGCGAATGGTTTTTCGTCATCGCCACCCAGAACCCAATTGAGTTTCATGGCGCTTATCCCCTCCCGGAGGCGCAGATGGATCGGTTCGCGTTGCGCTTCAACCTCGGTTATCCCGATGTCGCCGGGGAAATGGCGCTGCTGACCGCCCAGCGCGAGCGGCATCCGTTGGAGGCGCTGCGGCCCTGTGTGGATCGGGCAGCGTTGGTGGATTTGCGCCGGGCTGCCGCCGCGATCCGGATCAGTGAGGAAGTCAGCCGCTATCTGGTGGAGCTGGTCGCGGCCACCCGTAAAGCGCCGGGGGTGGCGATGGGCGCCAGTCCCCGCGCTTCGCTGGCGCTGATGAAGATCGCCCGTTCGTTGGCGCTGTTTGATGGGCTGGAATTCGTCACTCCCGATCAGGTGCAGGAATTGGCGACGGCGGTGCTGGCTCACCGGCTCAAACTTGATCCGCAGGCCCGGTTCAGCGGGCTGACCGCCGAAGCGGTGGTCGGCGATGTGTTGCGACAGGTTCCGGTTCCGGTGTGAGGCCATGTCCCGGTTGCTGCGGGTTTATCGCCGGGTCAACCGGATCAGCCGCGGCGTGCGGCAACGGCTGACCCCGCTGGGCGGCTGGCTGGCCGGTGGCTGGATCGCGGCGGGCGCGTTTGGGATCAACACCCGCGAAGGTATGACCTATCAGTTGTTTGTGCTGCTGACCGTGCTGTTCGCCGCCGCTCTGCTGGCCGGCCGCTTCGGCCAACTGCCGGTGACGGCGACCCGGTTATTGCCACGGTTCGCCACGGTCGGTCAGCCGCTGCGCTACCGCCTGCACATCGCTAATCGGGGTCGCCGGGCGCAAGCCGATTTGCTGGCCTTTGACGAGTTGCGCGATGCTCCGCCCGCGCCAGCCAACCTGGGCCGGTTGCCGACTTATCGCCAGTGGAGCCGCTGGTCGGCCTGGGCGCGGGGTGTGAATAACCTCCTGCAACCGTTGCCGATCCTGCCGCCGAACGCCAATACCGACACCGAGCTGAATCTGACGCCGTTGCGCCGGGGCTGGCTGGAATTCGCCGCGCTGCGCTTCGCCCGGCCTGAACCGCTGGGCCTGCTGCGTCGGCCGTTTCGGCAACCACTGCCGGATCGCTTGCTGGTCTTGCCGCGCCGCTACCCGGTTCCGCCGCTGCATTTTCACGATGGGCGGCGCTATCAGCGCGGTGGGGTGAATCTGGCGCAATCGGTGGGCGAGGAGGATGAATTTGTCGGGCTGCGCGACTATCGCCCCGGCGATCCGCCGTGTCGCATTCACTGGCGCAGTTTCGCCAAACGAGGCGAACCGGTGGTTAAGGAGTTTCAGGACGAGTTTTTCGTGCGCTACGGCCTGCTGCTGGACAGCTTCGCCGCCGGGGTGAACGAGGCGCGGTTTGAAGCCGCAGTATCCGCCGCTGCTTCCATCGCTACCGTCGAGCGCAGCCCGGAAGTGTTGCTGGACTTGCTGTTCGTCGGCGACCGGGCCTATCGCTTCACCGCTGGGCGCGGTCTGGGTCAGACCGAACAATTGCTGGAGATTCTGGCTTGCGTGACGCCGCGCCGCGATCAGCCATTTGCCCAGTGGCTCGGATTGGCAGCCGGTCACGCTGCCGAGTTAAGCGCCTGCGTCTGCATCCTGCTGGATTGGGATGAGCAGCGTCGGCAGTTGCTGAATCTGTTGCGCAGGCAGGGCGTGGAAACGGTGGCGCTGGTGATCGGTCCGCCCAGTGCGCCGCTGGAGCCAGGCATTCGGGTGGCGACGGTGGAGACGCTGGCGCTGGAACTGGCGAGGTTGCGGCTATGACCTTGACTCTGCCGCCGGGTCTGCTGGCTGCCGCCCTGCTGTTCTGGGGCTGGCGCACCGGGCTATGGCTGCCGGCATTGCCAATGGCGCTGCTGCTGGAACTGGCCCCACGGATAACGTGGCGTTGGGCGCTGGACGATAATGCATTGGCGCGGGTCATCGATCTGTCGGCGCTGCTGTGGGTCGGGGCGCTGATCATGCTGTTCACCCGCTATCTCAATCAGCCACCGCTGGCGACCCATCTCTATACCCTGCTCCGTTGGATTCCATTGCTGCTGTTTCTGCCGCTGGCGATACAGCGTTATTGCACTGCTGGCGCGTTCCGGGTCGGCCACCTGTTCTACTTGCTGCGCCGTTCCAAAAGCGTATTGGCGCAGCAAGCGCTGCAACTGGATGCGCCATATTTCGTGTGCTGTTTGCTGGCGGCGGGCGTCACCATGCAACCCGGATTTCTACTGGGGATCGGGCTGTTGCTGCTATGGCTGCTGCTGGCGGCGCGGCCCCGGCGGCATCGTTGGCCGCTGACGCTGACTCTGGTTGTAGTCGCTGCGCTGGTTGCCTGGCCGTTGAGCGCCGGACTGCACCGGTTCCAACTGGCGCTGGAAGACACCTTTAGCGAGTGGTTTGAAGACTGGTTCATTGAGGTCGATCCATATCGGGCCCGCACCGCCCTCGGCGATATTGGCGAACTCAAGCTGTCTGGGCGGATCGTGTTGCGGCTTAAACCCGGACCGGGCGATCCGGGGCCGTGGTTGCTGCGCGACGCCGCCTATAACAGTTATTTCGACGGCGTATGGCAAGCCAAAAACACCCGTTTCACTGATCTCAAGTCCACCGGCGACGGTCGGGAATGGCGGTTGCTGATGGCGCCAGAGCGCCAGTCCCGCCAGTTGGCGATCAGCCTGGAACTGCGGCGGGGAACCGGAATGCTGCCGGTGCCGCTAGGAGCTTGGCAACTGGATCGGTTACCCGTGGGTGAGTTGCAAATCAGCAATCTGGGGGCGATCAAGGCCAGCGAAGGTCCGGGCTTGCTGGATTACGGCGTTGAGTACTCCCCGGTGGCTGACCGCGACGCGCCGCCAGCGGAACTCGATTTGGCGTTGCCGCGCCGCGAACAGGCCACGTTGCAACGGTTGGCGGCAGAACTGGATTTGGCGAACCAGCCGCCTGCAGTTGCCGCCGCCAGGGTTCATGCCTTCCTGCTCGGCCAGTTCCGCTACAGTCTGGATTTGCCCGCTCCGGCTGCGAGACTGACCGCATTGGAAACCTTCTTGCTGCAAACGCGGGCGGGGCATTGCGAATACTTCGCTACCGCCGCCGCGCTACTGCTGCGGGCCGCCGGGATTCCCGCCCGCTATGCCACCGGCTTTTCGGTCTCGGAATATCGGGCGCTGGAAGGGGTTTACGTCGCCCGCCGCCGTCATGCCCACGCCTGGACCCTGATCTGGCGAGACGGCCGCTGGCAGGACTTCGACGCCACCCCGCCGGACTGGACCCGTGTTGAAGATGAACAATCGGCATGGTGGCAAAGCATCGACGATCTGTGGGTCTGGCTGAATCACCAGTTCAACCGCTGGCGCTGGCAGGAAACGACCGGGGAAGAGAGTGACAATCGCGGGTGGTGGGGAGTGAGCGGCGGACTGGCGGCAGTGCTGTTCTGGCGGCTGTTGCGTCGGCGGCGGGTTCGGCATCGGTCTGCTGCAAAGCCAGTGGCGGCGACGATCTGGCCCGGTGCGGAATCGCCGTTCTATCAAATCGTTGTGGCGCTGACGACCCGCGCTGGTTCGCGGCCGCCGGGCGAGGGTCTGGAACACTGGTTGCGGCGGATTGGGGTCGGGGAAACGGCGGAAATGAAGGCGATGATCGGTTGGCATCAACGCTGGCGGTTTGATCCCGCCGGACTATCGGCGCCGGAACAACACCGGCTGGCGGAAACCGTGGCGGGGTGGTTGACGGTTCATGCCACGCAACGACGGGGTAAGCGTTTTTACTGAAATCCGGAACAGCATGTTGTCCCCAATTGATGAGCAGCGCTCGACAAGACGGGGGCTGGCGTAAAAAAACGGTCGCCGTGTTCTTCACGACGACCGTTTCCAGGATTCATTCATCGACCGGCGACGACTCCGCCGGTTTCAACAAACGCTGCGGTTACTTGACCAACCGCATCTTGACATAAGCGCCCGGCGCATCTTCGATCACCGGCAGCTTGCCTGTTCCCGGCACCCGCGCCGGGATCTTCTCGCCGGCCAGCTTGGCCAGCCACTTGCCCCAATCCGGCCACCAGGAACCTTCGGTCTGCTTCGCTTCCTTCAGCCACTCATCCGGATCCCCCGGGTGCTTGGGATTGGTCCAGAAGAAATACTTATTGGCCGAGGGCGGATTGAT
>JAJHPN010000308.1 GCA_020890855.1 Candidatus Contendibacter sp.
TTAAGAGTTTGCGCTCACTAGCCTTCCGGGTTAGGGGCAGCGCGGATTCGGGCGGCTAACGGGGGCCGCCGTCGCGGACTATGGCGTCCGGGCGTGTGTGAAGTGAATGCGCGTTCGGACGCCCTTTTTTATTCCCTCACTATTTATCCCACCTGCCTTACTATTTATCCCACCTGCCTTTTGCCCCTCTCCAAGCTACGCTAAGCTGTGCCGTACATTCTCAATTCCGTGCGGAGCTTGGTCACATGCTGCAACCCTTGGCGCAAAAACATATTCTGCTCGGTGTCACCGGCGGCATCGCGGCTTATAAAAGCGCTGATCTGGTGCGTCGCCTCAGCGAAGCCGGGGCCGAAGTCCAGGTGGCGATGACCCCGGCGGCGACCGCCTTCGTCGGGCCGCTGACCTTCCAGGCCGTGTCCGGCCAGCCCGTGCGAACCGAATTGCTGGATCCTCGCGCCGAGGCGGGCATGGGGCATATCGAGCTGGCGCGTTGGGCGGACTTGATTCTGATTGCTCCCGCAACGGCTGATTTTCTGGCGCGGCTGGCCCACGGCTTTGCCAACGATTTGCTGAGCACCCTCTGTCTGGCGACAGACCAGCCGCTTGCCGTTGCTCCGGCTATGAACCGACTGATGTGGCAAAATCCGGCAACTCAAGATAATTGCCGACTGCTGGCGCGGCGCGGTGTAAAAATCTGGGGGCCCGGCGTTGGTGAACAGGCCTGTGGCGAAATTGGGGCCGGACGGATGCTGGAGCCAGTGGAGTTGCGGAATTTCGTGGTGGAACTGCTGGGAGTCAAGGAAGAACCGGTGGCCTGGCGAGAACCGGCGGCGGGAGCGTTGCTCGCGCCGCCGGATCTGCAAGGATTGACCGTGCTGCTGACCGCTGGCCCGACCCGCGAGGCGCTTGATCCGGTACGCTTTATCAGCAACCGCAGCACCGGGCGAATGGGTTTTGCCGTAGCCGAGGCAGCGGCGCAGGCCGGAGCGCAGGTCATCGTGATCAGTGGTCCAGTGACTTTGCCGACCCCGCCCGGCGTTGAACGGATTGCGGTGGAAAGCGCAGTTGAGATGCACGAAGCGGTGATGCGACGAGTCCGGCAAGCGGATATTTTTGTTGCGACCGCCGCCGTTGCCGATTATCGGGCCGCTAATCCCGCTGAGCAGAAAATCAAGAAAACCGGCGAGGCGCTGACGCTGGAACTGGTGCGTAATCCCGACATTCTGGCCGAAGTCGCGGCTTTGCCTTCGCACCGACCGTTTACCGTGGGCTTTGCCGCCGAAACGCATAACGTATTGCATTACGCCGAGGACAAGCGCCGTCGCAAAAATCTGGATTTAATCGCCGCGAATCAGGTCGGGATTGCCGGCAGTGGTTTTGAAAGCGAGCAGAACGCCTTGCATGTGCTGTGGGAAGGTGGGGAAAAGGTGCTCCCGATGACCGATAAAACCCGGTTGGGGCAGCAATTGATCGCATTGATTGCCCAGCGGTATCGGGCGTGGCAGGGGGAGCATTGAGTCGCCAAACCATCGAACTGAAAATCATTGATCCCCGACTGGGCCAGGATTGGCCCTTGCCCGACTACGCTACTGCCGGATCCGCCGGACTGGATTTGCGCGCCTGTCTGCAGGAGCCGCTGACCGTGCAGCCCGGCGAAACCCATCTGATTTCTACCGGGCTGGCCATCCATATCGGCGATCCAGGGCTGGCGGCGCTGGTGCTGCCGCGCTCTGGCCTCGGTCACAAACATGGCATCGTGCTCGGCAACTTGGTTGGGCTGATCGACAGCGACTATCAGGGCGAACTGCTGGTGTCCTGCTGGAACCGGGGCCAGACCCCGTTCACCATCGCGATCGGCGAACGGATCGCTCAACTGATCATCGTGCCGGTGGTGCGGGCCACCTTTGCGATTGTTCCCGAATTCACGCCCAGTGAACGTGGAACGGGTGGTTTTGGCCATTCCGGGCGACATTGATGATGAAAAAGTCCATCTTCCGGGAATATGACATTCGCGGAGTCGTGGAGCGCGATCTGACCGCTGAGGTAGTGCGCGACATTGGTCAGGCGGTCGGTAGCCTCGCCGCTGAACGGGGCGAGACCAGCGTTGCGGTCGGGCGCGATGGACGGCTGTCCAGTCCCATGCTCTGTGAAGCAGTGAAGGCCGGGATTCGCGCCGCCGGGCTGGAGGTGCTGGATTTGGGCGCGGTGTCCACCCCGCTGCTGTACTACGCCACCCACGCCCTCTCCGAAACCCGCGCCGGGGTGATGGTCACCGGCAGCCATAATCCGCCGGATTACAATGGCCTGAAAATCGTCATTGACCGGATCGCCCTGCACGGCGAAGTCATCCGCGATTTGCGCCGGCGGATCGAAACGGGCGACCTGCGGCGCCACGGTCAGGGCGGCGAACGAGCGATCGGCCTTCGCGCCGCCTACATCGCGCAAGTCAGTAGCGCCTTGCCCTTGCCGCGACCGTTAAAGGTAGTGGTGGATTGCGGTAACGCTATTGCCGCTAAAACTGCGCCAACGCTGTTGCGGGCGCTCGGTTGCGAAGTCGTAGAGCTGTATTGCGAAGTGGATGGCCGTTTTCCTCACCATCATCCCGATCCCAGTCTCCCGGAGAATCTGATCGATTTGCAGGCGGTGGTGTTGGCGCAGCGGGCTGATGTCGGCTTGGCGTTTGATGGCGATGCTGACCGGCTGGGCGTGGTGGACAACACCGGCGCGATCATTTGGCCGGATCGGGTGCTGATGGCGCTGGCTGAAGAAGTATTAACCCGGCATCCCGGTGCGGTGGTGGTCTATGACATCAAATGCTCATGGCATCTGACCCGGCTGATTGAACGACTGGGCGGGCAACCGATCCTGTGGAAATCCGGTCACTCGCTGATCAAGGCCAAGATGCGCGAAACCGGGGCCTTGCTCGGCGGCGAGATGACAGGTCACTTTGCTCATGCGGATGACTGGTTTGGCTTTGACGATGCGTTTTACGCCGCTGCCCGGCTGTTAAATCTGTTGGCCCGGCATCCCGGCTCCAGCGCCGACTTTTTCGCTGCCTGGTCAACCGGGTTGACTACCCCGGAGTTGCGGCTGGAGATGGCCGAGGGTGAACCGGTTGCGTTCATGAACCGGTTGTTGACGCAGGCTGATTTTGGTCCGAATGCCCGGCTAATCACGGTAGACGGGTTACGGGTGGAATTCCCGCATAGTTGGGGGCTGGTGCGCGCTTCCAACACCACGCCCAGTCTGGTGCTGCGCTTCGAGGCCGATGACTCAGCGGCGATGAGCGAAATTCAGGAGCAATTCCGCCGGCAATTGTGGGCGCTGCAACCAAACGTGGCGTTGCCGTTCAATCAAGACCAACTTTAGTGCAGGGCTAACCCGATCTGACGCATTGCCAATAGAAGCAACCCCAAAAAAACCCGGCGACGCCGGGTTTTTGGAGCAATGCTTAAAAAATCAAGCTTCGTCGAGCGGGCGGATATTGGTCGCCTGCTTGCCTTTAGGGCCGGTCGTCACGTCGAAGGAGACTTTCTGGTTCTCCCGGAGCGTTTTGAAACCCCGTGCCTGAATGGCAGAGAAATGTGCAAACAAATCATCGCCTCCATTATCAGGTTTGATGAAACCGAAACCCTTCGATTCGTTAAACCACTTGACGGTGCCAGTAACCATTATTGGTATTTCCTGAACTAAAAGCCTTGGAACGTTGGGTCGCAACCCAAACAACCTGCACGGTAATCAAATCAGAGAATTTGACGAACTGAATGACCAACTTATAGAGGGCTCTACAGTAAACGAGCAAATTCACTACTTGAAAATCACACGCAGTTAATACTATAGGCAAAGAATCCGGACAGGGCAAGCAAGTTTTAGCGTTGTCGATCAGGGTGACTCAGGCGCCAAACCGTTTTCTGCACACCGGAAGTTCCTTGGCCATGATCAGCGCGTCTTCCTTGCCCTTGGTCGCCGGGTAGTAGCCAATCCGCAGGCCAATTTCGCAAAACCCGGCGGCGGAGTAGAGCCGCACGGCGCGGTGATTGGAGGGGCGAACTTCCAGAAACACGGTCTGGGTCTGAACCGAATGAGCCAGCTCCAGCAGATGATCCAGTATTCGCCGCGCCAGTCCGCGCCCCTGTAATTCCTCCCGCACACACAGATTGAGAATATGCGCCTCTCCAGCCGCCGCAGATAGAATGCCGTAACCCTGAATGGGGCCGTGAGGGACTTCTTGTAACACCCGGCAGAAATAATCGGCGCGGATGCAATCGCGGAAGACGCCTTCCGTCCAGCAGAAGGCGTAGGCTCGCCGTTCGATCAGGGCGATTTCCCGCAAATCAGCGAACAGCATCTGGCGGAACGGGCCAGCGCCCGGTTCCCACAGCGAATTCATGGCGCGGGCGATCTCCAGCCCGGTGCGGGAGGATGGGTGGTCAACGCCCGCCGCGCCAATCGCAAGTCGTCCCAGGCCTTGCGCTTTTCGCGCGGCGACCGCAACAGGTAAGCCGGATGGTAGGTGACGACCAGCGGGATGCGGGCCGGGCCGAAGCGATGCGCCTGGCCGCGCAATTTGCCGATCGGGGTGTCGGTCGCCAGCAGATTCTGGGCGGCGATTCGGCCTACCGCCAGAATGAGGCGCGGGCGAATCAGCGCGATTTGCCGCTCCAGAAATGGCAGACAACTGGCCGCCTCGCCGGGGGCTGGATCGCGGTTATCCGGCGGGCGGCATTTCAAAATATTGGCTATGAAGACCTGCTCGCGCTGTAGACCAACCGCCTGCAACATCGGATTGAGCAGTTTGCC
>JAJHPN010000183.1 GCA_020890855.1 Candidatus Contendibacter sp.
TGGAGACGCTGGCCGAAATCCGCAAGCGCCAGCCACGCCTGCCGGTGATCATGTTCAGCTCGATCACCGAGCGGGGAGCCGCGGTCACGCTGGAAGCGCTGGCGCTGGGGGCCAACGATTACGTCACCAAGCCCTCCAACTCCGGCAATATGACCACCGCGCTGCAACGGGTCCGTGAGGAGCTAATTCCCCGCATCAAGACGTTCTACCGTCTACGGTCGCCACCCACACCGGCCCCGGCGCTGCTGAACCGTCCAATCGCGCCCGAGCCCCGGCCGGGGCCGCTGCCGGTTGCGCCGCGTCCGCGCCAGCGGGTCGATGTGGTGGCTATTGGCATCTCCACCGGCGGCCCCAATGCGCTGGCCGCCCTGTTGCCGCAATTGCCGGCCAATTTTCCAGCGCCCATCCTGATCGTCCAGCATATGCCGCCCATCTTCACCCGGCTGTTGGCCGAGCGTCTGGCGGCCCAGTCGCTGCTATCCATCGCCGAAGGCGTCGAAGGCGGCATCCTCCGACCCGGTCAGGTCTGGCTGGCCCCTGGCGGCTTGCACATGGCGCTGGAACGGCAGGGAACCCAGGTGCGCCTGCGACTGAATCAGAATCCGCCGGAAAATTCCTGCCGTCCGGCGGTCGATGTGCTGTTCCGCTCAGTCGCTGAGGTCTACCGGGCCAACGCCCTTGCAGTAGTCATGACCGGGATGGGCAATGACGGGCTGAAGGGCTGCGAGGCGATTCGCCGGGCGGGCGGGCAGATTCTGGCGCAGGACGAATCCAGTTCGGTGGTTTGGGGGATGCCCGGTTTCGTCGCCAAAGCCGGGCTAGCCGATGGTCAGATCGCGTTGCCCCAACTGGCCGGGGAAATCCTGACCCGGGTGCGGACGGCTCGCTAGCCGCTGCGCCCGCCTGCGCTCCTGCTTCTGATGAACGCACTCAACCTGAACGATATCAACTATATCCGCGAACTGGTTCGGCGCCATTCCGCCATCGTGCTGGAGCCGGACAAGGCCTATCTGATTGAAACCCGGCTGGCTCCGCTGGCGCAGCAAACCGGGTTCGCCTCGTTGCAGGAGCTGATCGCCGCGTTGCGCAACAACACGGTCCAGGGTCTGCTGGGCCGGGTGGTGGAAGCCATCACCACCCACGAAACCTCATTTTTCCGCGATCTGCATCCCTTTGAAACGCTCAGAACCCAAGTCCTGCCGGATCTAATCACCCGGCGGCAACCGGGACAAACATTGACGATGTGGTGCGCGGCCTGCTCCAGCGGTCAGGAACCGTTTAGCGTGGCGATGCTGCTGCACGAGCATTTCCCCACCCTGGTCAGGGGCCGGCTACGGATCATCGCCACTGACCTGTCCAACACCATTCTGGCTCGCGCCCGCGAAGGCTTGTACAGCCAGATTGAAATCAATCGTGGTTTGCCCGCAGCGCTGCTGACCAAATATTTTGACAAGCAGGGTCTGCGCTGGCGGCTCAAACCGGATATCCGGCGCATGGTGGAGTTCCAGCAGGGCAATCTGGCTGAACCCTGGCCGTCGCTGCCGCCCATGGATATCGTGTTCATGCGCAACGTCCTGATTTACTTTGGCCTGGAAACCAAGAAATCCATTCTGGGCAGAATTCGCGGCATTCTGAAACCGGATGGCTATTTATTTCTGGGGACTTCGGAAACCACCCTTAATCTGGACGCCGCCTTTGAACCGATTCCGATGGGGAAAACCCTATGCTACAAATTGCGTCAGATTCGATGATTCCCCCCCAATTGACTCAAATCGCCATTCAGGAAATCATCGAGAATATTTGGGATTCCTTTCTGGAACTGGAGATTCAGCCTGCGGCTGATAATCCCGAGTTTCCGACCACTGCCAGCCTGCTGACCGGTCAGGTGGCCCTGCATGGCGACTGGCAGGGTTTTCTGACCCTGGTTTGCCCCAAAATCATCGCCTGCAAAGCGGCGACAGCCATGTTTAATATCGCCCCGGACGCTCTTGGCGAAATTGAACTGCGCGACACCGTCGGCGAACTGACCCATATCCTGGCCGGAAACCTGAAAAGTCTGCTGCCTGCGCCTTCCCACCTCTCCCTGCCGGTCGTGACTGATGGTTATAATGTGCCGGATAATGAAACGACGGTTGCCAATATTTTGTTACAATGCGAAGGGCGACTTTTGCAAATCACCTTGTTTAAAAAGGAGAAATCAGCATGAAAATTCTGATCGTTGACGATAGCAGCGCCATGCGCATGATCGTCAGGCGAACCCTGCGCGAGGCGGGCTACGGCCATCTTGAAGTTCAACAGGCCGGTGATGGCAACCAGGCGCTGGAGTCGGTTCACAAGGATCCCCCCGATTTGATCTTCTCGGACTGGAACATGCCCAACAAGTCGGGGCTGGAATTTCTGGAGGCGCTGAACGAAGAAGGCTATAAAATCCCCTTCGGCTTCGTCACCACCGAGGCAACCTCGGAAATGCGGGCCAAGGCCACCCAGGCCGGCGCCAGATTTCTCATTTCCAAGCCGTTTACCGCCGAAACCTTTGCCAAGACCCTGGAATCCTACGTCAAGAAATAGCTGCCTGACCCATCAACGCCAGGATTGCCCAGACGGGCAACTCTGAATCGCCAGACCCCACCGACCAAAGGAAAACGCCTATGCCTGTCTATGTGTTGCCCAACGCTGCCACGCTGACTAAAACGGTGGAAATGCTGTTCGGAGACGGCGCCAAGGTTGCTCCCGGCAAACCACTGGACGCCAAACCCGGCTCCGGTAACCTGATCGCGATTTACGTCGATAACGCCGACAAACCGGTCGCTGCCGTGCTGTGCGACATCCCGTTCGCCGCCAATGCTGGTTGCGCATTGTCGATGCTGCCTGCCGGCGCGGCCAAGGACGCGATCAAGACCAAAAAGCTCGAACAAACCATGCTTGACAACCTGTATGAAGTCATGAATATCGTGTCCACCATGCTCATGGATGAGCATACCCCGCACCTGAAATTGGGGACTTTGTATCCCGACTTGGGCAAACTTCCAGCCGACGCCAAAGCCATGCTAGGCGCAGCAGCCAAGAACCATGCCGATTTTATGGTCACGGTCCCTCGTTACGGCGCCGGCGTTCTGTCGTTGCTGGCGATCTGACCGCTTGCTTCGATTTCGCTTCCAGCGTTTTGACGCGCGCATCAACTATACCAGCATCAATTGGGCGACACTCTAACTGGAACGCGCATCGATCTGCTGGCCTGGGAGATGCGCGTTTTTTGTTGCGCCGGGCGCGTCTGTTGTTCCTCTCGCGCCATAATTTTGGCGCTGCTTCCGGCGGTTGGCCCAGCCAACTCCCCGACGACAGACCTTATCGAATCCCAACTGGTTGAAGCTGCTTTGAAAGCCCCACGCTGAATCATGGTTCGTTCCTTGCTTGGCAACCGTCGGTTCCCTTAATCAAGCGCAAACGTCCATGGCTCAGAAAGACGATGCCAAAACACCGGCCAAAAAAGGTTCTGGCCTGATGAAAATCCTGTTAATCGTGATTGGCGCCATCATCATGATCGGTGGTTCAGTCGGCGCTACCCTGTTCCTGACTGGGGCGCTCACCAAGAAAGCTGAGGAAACCACTCCAGCGGCGGCGGGCGCAGCGCATGGCGGAGCACCCAGCCATTCCGCCCCGGTGGCGGCCAAGGCGCCTTCGATCTACCAACCGCTTGATCCGCCATTCATCGTCAACTTTGAAGATCAGGGCGTGTTGCGTTACCTGCAAATCGGCATGACCGCCATGACCAGGGACAAGCTGGCGGCTGACGCCATCACCAACAACATGCCGCAGATTCGCAATGACCTAATCCTGCTGTTTGGCAATCAGAAAATGGAGACTTTGACGACCAATGAGGGTAAGGAAAAGTTGCGCGCCCAAGCGCTGGAAAAGGTGCAGGCGATTGCAGCCCGGGAAATCGGTTATCCCGGAATTGAGGCCATTTATTTCACCACTTTTGTGTTGCAATAAAGCCCATGTCCACTGACGAATTTATTGACCGGGACGAACTGCTGACCCAGGACGAGCGCGATGCGCTGATGGAAGTCGTCTCGAAAAAATCGCTGACCAGCAGTGCGGTGACCAGTGAATTCCGCGAAGGCGTCGCGTCTTACGACCTGAGCGGTTGTGATTACGCCATCAACAGCCTGCTGCCGGTTCTGGAGACTATTCACGAACGCTTCGCCCATCGCTTGCGGATTGGCCTGTTTGATTTGCTGCACCGGGAGCTGACGGTCATCTCCGGTGCTATCGAGAAGCGCAGCCATACCGATTTGTCCACGTCCCTCAACGTGCCATGCAGCGTCAACGTTATCAGCATGGCGCCGCTCAAGGGACCGGCCTTGCTGATTTTTGATCAGGAACTGGTGTTCATGATGGTGGACACCTTTTTTGGCGGGACGGGCCGACTGTATAAAACTTCGAACGTCCGCGATTTTACCGCGACGGAAAGCCGCTTTATTCAGCGCTTGCTGGACTTGTCCTTCCAGTGTTTGCAGGAAGCCTGGGAACCGTTCGCCTCGCTGGTCTGCACCCGGATCGATGCTGAAAACAAGCCACAATTCATTACCGCGATCAATCCGGGCGAATGGCTGGCGGTCGGCAGCGTTCATGTCAGCCGCGACGCTACCTGCGGGGTTCTGCATCTGGCGCTGCCTTATTCCACCTTGGAGCCGATGCGCAAGACCCTGCTGGATCATCCCCGCATGGAAGCCGTCAATCCCGATCCGCAACTGGCTGACCACTTGCTGGACGGACT
>JAJHPN010000393.1 GCA_020890855.1 Candidatus Contendibacter sp.
CCTCCCGCCGGCTCCACCCCCAACAACCTGTCGCCATCGGAGCAAACCCGCCCATCGCGCTGATTTCACCCTGCCCGCGCATTGCTTTCCCTTCTGGCGCGCCCCAAAATTTCATTGCAAAACTTCTTCCATCCACCAGCACCGACCGGAGACCTCGATGTTCAACCCTTCTGGAAAAAATCTTCTCATCGCCGCCGCCATCAGCATGTCGTTGTCGGGTTGTGCAGGCATGAATGACCAGCAGACCACCGTTGCCCAGGGTGCGGGCGTCGGAGCGTTAATCGGCGCCGGTCTCGGTTACGCCATTGGCGGCAATACCTCCAGCACCCTGATTGGCGCGGCGGCGGGCGGCCTGATCGGCGCCGGCATCGGCAGTTCGGTGGCCGACCGTAAAGCCCAATACGCCCGTCAGGAAGATTTTCTGGTCGCCGAAATCCGCCGCAATGAAGATTTTATCCGTGAAGCCGACGCTGAAAATCGCCAGCTTTATCAGGATATCGCCCAATTGGACCGTGAATCGCGGCGCCTGGCGCGGGACTACCGGGCCGGCAAGGCCAGCCGCGATGCGCTGGTCCGGCAGAAGGCCACCGTGGAAAAGCAGTTGGCGACCGCAAAAAAAATCAATGCGCTGGCCGAACAACAACTGGCCGACGCCAATCAGGTCTATGGCGAAGCCCGGCAACAGCGCGGACCACGCGATCAATACACCCAACAATTGGAATCCAATGTGGTCAAACTGAAGGAAACCCGCCAGCAATCCAGCCAGAATGTGGCCAGCTTGCAGCAGATGTACGACACCATGTCGATTTAGCCCCCCACGATCCGATCACCAGCGCCATTCCCTCCCGCCTCTGACGGGAGTCTAGGAACGGGAGGTTTATACGATGAAAAGCATGACTATTACTCTATCCGGCAGCGCCCTGAGCCTGTTCATCCTGGCCGGCTGCGCCACCGATCCGAGCAACGATCCGCATTCCGGCGGTTTTTTCGGCGGGGTCCGCGGGCTGTCGTCTGGCGACTACGACGCCCGCCAGCAAGTCTTGCAGGAACAGCGGGGTGAATCGCTGAACCAATTGCGCGCCCTGCGCGAAGAAGGCGCTTATCTGGAGGAAGAGCGGGCGATGAAAGCCGAGGATGTCGCCGCCCAGCGTCGGCAACTGGCGGCTCTCAAGGCCAAGAACCGGGCATTAGCGAGCCGGATCAATCAGTTAAAATACACCAAGACCATGACCGAACGGCAGACGGCGGAGCTGCGCCGTAGACAGCAGCAGTTGACCGGCAATATCCAGCAATTTGAAACCGAACTGGAACGGGGACAGCTCACCGCCGCCCAGGCCGACGCCAAACGGCTGAGTCTGGAGCGGCAGTACGACGCCATCAAGGATTTGTGAGTTTGCAGAATGCGGAACGGCGCGTATGAATAACCCGGCATTCCAGCGATGGGCATGGCTACTGGCGGCGTGGCTGGCCGCAATCCCGGCATTCGCTCAGAACAGCGAAAGTAACCGCTTCTATGTGCAACAGATGATCGAACTGGCCGCCGCTAATGATGAGCATGGCGTCGCTGCGATGCAGCGGATGCTGGAGCAGAATCCGCGTCCGTCGGCGCCTGATCCAGGGGCGGCGGCCGCGATGCTGCAAGCTGGACTGGCCGCGTTGCGACAGAATGATCCCAATGCGGCGCTCGCCAAATTGCAGCAAGCGGTCCAGTTGGATCCTGGCAACGTCGAGGCCGCCAATCACCTGGGGTTGGTTTACCGCAAGCTGGGCCAGTTGCCGGAGGCTGAACGCGCCCTGCAACAAGCGCTGTCCCTGGAGCCAGTCCGGGCGGTCGCCTGGTTCCAATTGGCGCAGGTCTACGGCCTGCAAAACGATGTCCGGCGGGCGACTGGCGCACTGGCCAATACCTACCGCTTTGCCCAAAATACGATGCGGGCTGAGGAGATTTTGCGCAACATCGCCGAAAACGAAGCCGCCGACACCCTCCGCAACGCCGCGCTGGCGACTTTGCGCGCGTACCAGTTGCCGGTGGCGGACGTCATCGTGCCGCCGCTGGCCCCTAATTCCGACATGGCGCCCATGACTACCCCGGCCCGCCCACTCCGGTTCGCGCCATGAAGACCCGATGGGCGCTGCCGGCGTTGCTGTTGATTCTGGCGAGCACGGCGGCAATCAGCGCCGGTCAGTATGAAAAGCTCGACTATTACATCCAGCAAATGATCACGGCGGCGGTCGCCAAGGATCAGGCCAGTGTGCAGACCTTCCGTGAACAGCTCGATAACCTGCCCCGTCGGGAACCGGGCGATTCGGCTCAGGCCCGGTCATTCCGCCAACAGGGCCTTGATCGGTTGACTCGCAACAACTTCAAGGAGGCGCTGGCGGCGTTCCGACAAGCCTTCATCGCCGATCCCGCCGATCCGGACATCGCCGGCCAGCTCAGTCTGACCTACCTGCGCCTGCGCCGCCTCAAGGAAGCCGAACGGCTGGCGGTCTACACGCTGTCTCTGGCGCCGGGCCAGTCAGCCACCTGGTTCACCTTGGGCGAGGTCTATGGTCAAGCCGGCGATGTCCAGCGCGCCGTTGGCGCCTTCGCCAATGCGTATCGCTTTGCTCCGGACCCCGCGCAGCTGGCCGGACAATTGCGCGAACTCGCCACGACCGACGCTGCCGATGGCGTCCGAATTGGCGCATTGCAAGCGCTGCAATCGCTACAAGCGATCCCGCCCGCGCCCGCCGCGCCCGATCCTCCAGCCTTCACCCCGCCTCGCCCTACTTCTCCGGAAACCGGGGCGGGCGCCGCAGGTTCGGCAATCGAACCCCTGTCGGGGTCCAACCCGCTCATTCATTCGCTGAAACAGGGACTGGCGCATCTGGGCAAACCGTCCACACCTGTTCCATCGACCACGATCGCCCGTTCCCCGGAACCGGCCGAGAGCGATAATCCGGGGCAGCGGATTTACCGGCGCAGTCTTCCGCTCACCTGCCTGATCGTCACTTTTCGCAACGGCAAGACCGACAATCTGGGCACTGGCCTGCTGGCGTCAACCGACGGATTGGTGCTGACCAACGACCATGTGGTCGAAAAAGCCGATAACCTGGCGGTAAAGTGCGGCGATCGGGAATCGGTGGCCAAGGTGCGCCGGCGCGGCAAAGCGCCCGATTTGGCGTTGTTGTCCACGACCATCAACAGCGCGGACAGCTTTGTCCTAAACGAAACCTACAGTCAGGATTTGGTTGGCCGGGATATCTTCGTGATCGGCAATCCCTATGGTTTGGAAGGCACGTTTTCGACCGGCGTCATCAGCGGGCTGCGTGAAATTGACGGGGTGCGCTACATTCAGATTTCCGCGCCGATCAGCCCCGGCAACAGCGGCGGGCCGGTGATCCTGCGTGACGGCACGGTGATCGGCATTACCACCATGGGCCTCAAGGTCGGCCAGAATCTTAACTTCGCCATTGCCGCCGCCGAAGTGATCGCCGCCGGTTTTTTCGATCCGGGCCGGATGAAAAGCCAACCGCTCAAAAATAAACCTTGAGCGAACCCGCGTTTAAGGATTGCTCGTCGTGACCGACTTTGACCCGGCCCCCACGCTCTACACCGTTTCCCGGCTGAATCAGGAAGCGCGGTATCTGCTGGAAGATGTATTCCCACATATTCAGGTGTTAGGCGAAGTGTCCAACCTGTCTCGCCCGAGTTCGGGACACGTCTATTTTTCGTTGAAAGACGCCAGCGCCCAGATTCGCTGCGCCCTGTTTCAGAACCGCGCTTTGCTGTTCCGGGATGGTCCGCGCAACGGTCAGCAAGTGCTGGCGCGGGGCCGGGTCAGCCTGTATGAACTGCGTGGCGAGTTTCAGCTGATCGTGGATGGACTGGAGGAAGCCGGAGCCGGCGCGTTGTGGCAAGCCTATGACGCATTGCGGCTGCAACTGGAACGGGAAGGCCTGTTTGCAGCGGAATGCAAAAAGCCGCTGCCTCGGTTTCCGCAGCGGATCGGCGTGATCAGTTCCCCTACCGGCGCGGCGTTGCGCGATGTGCTGACGACGCTGGGTCGCCGCTGCCCGCAGACGCCGGTGCTGCTCTATCCGGTTCCGGTCCAGGGCGACGGTGCAGCGGAACGCATTACGGCGGCGATTCGGCTGGCGTCGCAACGGCAGGACTGCGATGTGCTGTTGCTGGTGCGTGGCGGCGGTTCACTGGAGGATTTGCAAGCGTTTAATGCAGAGATCGTGGCGCGGGCCATTTTTGAATGCGCCATTCCGCTGGTGACGGGCGTCGGTCATGAAACCGATGTGACGATTGCCGATTTCGCCGCCGATCTACGGGCGGCGACGCCGACCGCAGCGGCAGAACTGGCCGGCCCTGACCGGCAGGAACAACTGCGTCAGCTTCAGCGGCTGGACGAACGGCTGGCGCGGGCGCTGCGCCGCCGCCTCGATCAGCAGCGGCAACGGCTGGAGCAATGGGCGCAGCGACTCGCTCGGCAACACCCCCGTCGCCGGTTGCAGGATCGCGCCCAGCGTCTCGACGAACTGGACTACCGGTTGCGGCAGGCGCTGCAAAATCGGCTGCAGGCCGTTACACAACGTTTGCAGGCGATGAGTGGGCGTCTGCACGCCCTGAGTCCACTGGCGACCGTGCAGCGTGGGTACGCCATTGCGCGTCGTTATCCTGAGGGCGAAATTCTACGACGGGCGGCCGATGCGCAGATGGGCGACGCCATCGAAATTCTGCTGGGCGAGGGGCGACTGAGGGCTGAAATCAA
>JAJHPN010000231.1 GCA_020890855.1 Candidatus Contendibacter sp.
AACTCCGGCGGCCCGATCTGGTTCGCGACAGCCTGCTGGTGCTCGGCGAGGTGCTGTCCAGCGACCTTCGCCGTCAGGCCAGCGACCGGGCTGACTATCTGGCCTATCTGTTGCGTAAGGGCAAACGCGCCACCCAGGCGGTCTGGGAAGCGCAAAAAACCTTTCTGGCCGCCAAGTATGGCGAAGCCACCCAGCAGGAAGCGCCGCTGGACCCTGTGTTCAGCGTCAGCGCGGGCGCGATTAGCCTCGAAGTTTTCTCCCGCGATGAATCCACTTATGCGCGCTTGCTGCTCAAAGCCGGACAAGCCTATCAGGCCGAGTCGTTCGCGGCCGGCGTCTCCCATCTCAGTTTCACGCCGCCCTTGCTGCAAGCGCTGGCCGGTATCCGCGCTCATCGCCCCACGATCCTGCATGGCTACCCGTCGGTGGTCGGGAACGCCAAGACGGTGCGCGTGCCCTATCGCTGGTTACGGGCCTTTGGGCAAGTGCAAGCGGCCTCAACCCTGCCGGCCGAGCGGATCCGGTTGGCTCCGGTCGATCTCTACAACGTGCTGTTGAATTTGCGATTGCACAAGGCCAAAACCGCGCCACGCGCCTTGCGTTACGAACTGGTTCCCGGCCAGGCGCCACGCCTGGTTCTGGAGCCTTGGGAACAGGTGCTTACCGCCAGCAGCTCGTCCTACCAGGGCAAACTGCCGCAGGTGGTGCGCACCTGGGGTCGCCAGCGGTTGAGCCTGCTCGGGCGGCTGCTGCCCTATGCCAAAGCGGTCGATATATATTTACTGGGCGCTGGCCTGCCGACTTTTTATGTGCTGGATCTGGAATCCGCCAGTCTGACCCTGGCGTTAAGCGGCTGGACCGACAGCGGTTGGGCCGGCATCGCCACCTTCGATCTGCTGGTCCCCGGCAACAGCGATGACGTATTGGCCAAACGCCTCGTTAACCACTTGATCGCAGAGCCGCTGACGCTGGACGCCCTGAGCGAAACGCTGCGTCAACCGCGTCAAACGATCCGGCAGGCGCTGTTGCAGGAATTGCTCAAAGGCAGTCTGGTCCACGACATCGCCACCGGTTTGTTCCACTATCGGCCGCTGCTGGCTCAGCCACTGACGCTGGAGCGCCTGCGCTACCGGGACGTCCGTGAGGAACAGGCGCATCGGCTGCTGGCAATCAAGGATCAGGTTCAACTGACCCGCATTCACGATCTCGGTCTGGACGGCACGGCCATCGACGGCGAGGTGCGAGACCAACAGGCCCATCGCCACTATCAAACCTCGTTCACCCTGGACCGCGAAGGCCGCACTATCAAGGCCAGTTGCACCTGCCACGAATTCCGCCGCGCCGGGTTGAAGCAAGGCCCTTGCCCGCACATGATCGCATTGCGCTTGCGCTACGCCCGCGAACAGGCGGCACTGGAGCAGGCGCGGGAAACCACCGCAGGCCGCCGGCTGATTCGCGCCGAAACCCGCACCTTGACCCGCCGCCAAGGCGAAACCGTGTTGAGCTATCGAATTTCGCTGGACGAACGCCAGATGCTGCTGCGCTGGGGCAACGATCCCCGGACCTTGCGCCAGCAACGGTTGCTGTTCAATCGCGCCGAAGAGGCCCGCGACGCTTATTTCGCCCGCCTTGACCAGTTGGCGAAACAAGGCTTTATCGACGCCAGCGCCGCATGATCGACTGATCGAGGCAACTCATTCATTTGCTTTGATAATAACCTTTGACAAGGGAGAAAAAAGTCCGTAGCGTAATGATTGCTGGGGCGTGAGGCGTTCCTCCATTAGCCGTCTGGGCGGCGTTGCGCCGTCCGGGAATTCCAACGCCACACACGCCACAAGGTAGGCTGTTCTTGGCCAGCTTCGCCAGTACCCGCACCGGTAGCTCGGCGGAGCTGGGCCAACCGCGCGGCCGCCGTTTCCGCCATGCTACCGGTGCGGGTACTGGCGGCTGGCCGGTGAGCCTACCGTGTCCCTTGTGAGAAGTAGCGGTTTGCGCCTCACGCTCCAGCAATCCTTACGCTCGGACTGGAAACGGCATGAGCGAAACACCCCCCACCTGGGAAGAAATCGCCCAAGTCGGCGACATTGACCGCTGGGTCGTCGCCCGGCTGCGGCAACTGGGCCTATTGGCTGAGGTCGCCGAACCCGGCAAGCTGACCGGCCCCGCC
This sequence comes from Candidatus Contendibacter sp., assembly GCA_020890855.1. Taxonomy (GTDB): domain Bacteria; phylum Pseudomonadota; class Gammaproteobacteria; order Competibacterales; family Competibacteraceae; genus RXIV01. The sequence goes on from JAJHPN010000231.1 coordinate 2,168, forward strand.
CTGCGCCAGTTCAAGGCCCGCCGGGAAGAAGAACGGCGCGTCCGCAAACAGCTGCGCCAGCAGGCGTGGGCTGCTTTCCGTCAAGCTCATCTGGTCCATCTGGGCGCGGGCATTTTCCATCACGATACACCGGACAATGACCGTTACGACCTGCCCGATCCCGAAACCCGGCGTGAAGCCAACGCCCTGCCGGCGCTCAAGGACGCCCAGGCGCTCGCCCAGGCGCTGGAACTGTCCATTCCCCGTTTGCGCTGGCTGGCGTTCCATCGCGAAGTTGACAGCGGCTGTCACTACCAATACTGGACCATCCCCAAGCGCGACGGCGGGACCCGCCTGATCAGCGCGCCAAAACCCGCATTGAAAACCACGCAGCGCTGGATTTTGCGCCAAATCGCCGAACGCCTGCCGGTTCACGGCGCAGCGCACGGTTTCCTGCCCGGACGCAGCATCTTCAGCAACGCCATGGTTCATGCCGGCGCCCGGACCCTCGTCAAGCTCGACATCCGCAATTTCTACCCCAGCGTCACCTGGCGGCGGGTCAAGGGCCTGTTTCGCAAAGGCGGCTACGGCGAGCAGGTGGCGACGGTGCTGGCCCTGCTGTGCACCGAAGCGCCGCGTGAACTCCTGCTGCTTGACGGCAAGCACCACCATGTCGCCAGCGGCCCGCGCGCCCTGCCGCAAGGTGCGCCGACCAGTCCCGCCCTCAGCAACACGATTTGTCTGCGCCTGGACTGCCGCCTGTCCGGTCTGAGTCAAAAACTCGGCTTCCGCTATACCCGGTACGCCGACGACTTGACCTTCTCCTGGCATGACGAGCCGTCGCCGCCGCTGGGTCGACTATTGCGCTGCGTCCATGTCATTCTCAAAGCGGAAGGGTTCATTCCCCATCCCGCGAAAACCCGGATTCTGCGCCGGGGTCGCCGGCAAACGGTGACCGGCCTGGTCGTCAACGAAGCGCCGGCGGGCAGTCCAGCCCGAGTACCGCGCACCCAAATCCGGCAATTGCGCGCCGCCCTGCACAACCGTTTGCACGGCAAACCTGGCGGGACGGAAAACCTGGCGCAACTGCGCGGCTGGGTGGCCTATCTGCATATGACCGATCCGGAGCGGGCCAAACCGTTTCTGGCGCAACTCAAACAACTGGAGGCGCGTGGCGCGGATGAGTGAGTGGCAGGTTTCCCTGATTTTTCAGGACAGCAAATCCAACAAGTTCTGGCGGGCGCGCTGCCTCGGCAACAATCTGGAAGTCAATTTTGGCCGGATCGGCAGTCAAGGACAAAGTCAGGCCAAACGCTACGATTCACCGGAGGACGCGGCGCGCGAGATGGAGAAACAGGCGCGGGAAAAGCACAAGAAAGGCTACGTGGACGGCGACGGCGACCCAGTCGCGCCGCCCGCGACGGCCGCCGCGCCTGAACCCGCGCCGGCGCCGCCTGCCGCCACCCAATGCACGCTGGTCCTGACGCTGGGCGAACGCCGCCTGGAACTGCGTCTGAACGTGGAAGGCAACGCGCTGCACACCCACAGCGTGGAACACTATGCCCATGCCGATGCCGCCCACGCCGCTTTTGCCCAAATCCGGGCGGCGCTGGAAGCGGAAGGCTACCGGCCTCAATAGGCGATCCCATGACCGACGACCGCACCATTCTATTTGCGGATCTGGAACACGCCGCCAGTCGGCGCGACCCGCAGTTCGTTCAATGGGTTCTGGAGTTTCTGGCTCAGCCCGACCCTCCTGCGGGTCAACCGGAAGATCCGCCGGAAGATTTTCAGGCGTTGCCGTTATCCCCCGATGCCTGGTCGCTGGAGCGCCTGCGCCAGACGTTGAGTCTGCCAGCGCTGGCGGGCAAACCGGCCGACGAGCTGAAAGCCCTGCGCCTTGGCGCCTGGAATGCGCTGCTGGCGTCGGCTAACCCACCGCCGCGTTTGCGGCTGGGCCAGGTGCTGCTGGACTTGTATGCGGCTGACGACGAACCCGCCCGCGCTCTGCTGTTGGACCTGATCCCGCAATTGCCGCCGCAAGCCATCGGTTGGGGCGTCTGGCGCGGAATTAAGGGACTTTACAAGCAAGCCGAGCAGCGCCACGACCTGGCCATGCTGGGGGTACTGTGCTACCGCCTGGATGTTCAGCCGGCGACCAATGGCGGCGAAATCTCGCGCGGCGTCTGGCTGTACATGCGCCGGCGCGCCTGGCGTTACCTGCGACAGCTCGGCCAGGACCTGCCCGAACTGTTCCCCCCGTTCGCCGCTCAGACGCTGCGCCATTACCCGCCAGGAACCGACTTTCGCCATTGCTGGATCGCCAACCAGATCTGGCGGCATCAGGATCTCATCGGCTCCACTGACCAGGGCAGCCTGAGTCGCGGGGATCTGCCGGATCAACTGGACCGGCGCGCCTTCGACGACGCCTGGAAAATCAGTCCCGCGCCACTGCTGCGCTTGCTGGAAGACGCCCACAACCCGCAAGTCTGCGAATTCGCTATTCGCGGTTTGGAACAGGACTTCAAGGACGTGTTGCGTCACATTGAACCGGCCTGGCTGGCCCGCTTCGGCGTCAAACGGCTGGATATCGTTCACGACTTCGTCAT
>JAJHPN010000151.1 GCA_020890855.1 Candidatus Contendibacter sp.
AAAGGGCGTCCGAACGCGCATTCACTTCACACACGCCCGGACGCCATAGTCCGCGACGGCGGCCCCCGTTAGCCGCCCGAATCCGCGCTGCCCCTAACCCGGAAGGCTAGTGAGCGCAAACTCTTAAATGGTTGCAAAGCAAATCAATTGCCAATACATCCAATAAGATGTTTTTTAAAAAATAAATGGTTTTTTCCGACAATTGATTAGGCCCGTTGGAGCAAACAATGCGCCTTATGCTGGTGCTTGAAGGGATAAAGTTGCCTCATAACAGGGCGCTGTCCGCTAAAAAACAGGTTGAATCAGTTAATTTACGCGAGAGCTTGATCTGTCTACCATCGGTGATCATGCTTTAACAGGACTTTCGCTTAACTACTGTTTTCCGTCATACCTGTGAAAGCAGATATCTTTATTTTTCAAGGATTTACTGGATTTCTGCATACGTGGGAATGACGAGAAGCGAAAGTCCTGTTTATGGTTATAGTGAGTGACCCACCAAGGAAAATCTGATGTCCATTCGCGATTGGCCCGACGATGAACGCCCCCGGGAGAAACTACTGCAACGGGGAGCGGCTGCACTGTCCGATGCGGAATTGCTGGCGATCTTTCTGCGGGTCGGGGTGCCGGGTCGCAGTGCAGTTGACCTCGCGCGTGACATGCTCAAGCAACACGGCAGCCTGCGGACTCTGCTGGAGCTGGATCAAGCGGCGTTTTGTGCAACCCCGGGCCTGGGGCCGGCCAAGTTTGTCCAGTTGCAGGCGGTGCTCGAACTGGCCCAACGTCATTTGGAGGAAACCCTGCATCGCACCGACGTCATTCAAAGCGTGGCCGATACCCGCCGTTACCTGATGGCCCGGATGCGCCATCACCAGAGTGAAGTGTTTTCTTGCCTGTTTCTGGACAATAAGCACCGGGTGATTCTGTACGAGGAACTGTTTTTCGGCACCATTGACAGTTCCGCTGTCCATCCGCGTCAAGTCGTGAAACGCGCACTCCACCACAATGCCGCTGCAATCATCGTCGCCCATAACCATCCGTCCGGGGTCGCTGAACCCAGCCGGGCGGATGAATCGATCACCTTGCGGCTGAAAGAGGCGCTGGCCCTGATTGATGTTCGGTTGATCGACCATATCGTGATCGGTGATGGCCAGACGGTATCGCTGGCCGAGCGGGGCGTGATTTAGCGACTGGACCAGAACCTCTCGCCCGCCTGTGGACGAGAGGCAGAGATGAGATCAGCGCGAATTCTGAGCAGAACCGAACAACTCGTTGAAAAACTGCTGCATGGCCAGCCAGGAACGTTGATCAGCCTTGGCGTTGTAGGCCGCGCCCTTGCTGTTATCGTTGCCGTTGGCGGGATTGGTGAAGCCATGCACCGCGCCGCCGTAAGCCAGCAACTGCCAGTCCACGCCCGCTTCACGCATTTCGCTCTCAAACGCAGCGACCTGATCGGGTGGCACATAGGGATCGTCCGCCCCATGCAACGCCAGCACCCTGGCGCGGATGTTTTTGGCGTCCTGGGGCGCAGGCGAATCCAGACCGCCGTGGAAACTGACCACGCCCGCCACCTCCGCGCCACTGCGCGCCAGTTCCAGCACAGTCGTGCCGCCGAAGCAGTAACCTATCGCCGCCACCTTACCTGGCGCGACCTGCGGTTGCGCCTTCAACGTCGCCAGACCAGCGTTGGCTCGCGCCCGCAATAACGCCCGATCTTTTTTGTAGACGCCAGCCAGCGTCCCGGCTTCCTTGGCGTCCGCGGCGATTTTGCCATCACCGTAAATGTCGGCGGCGAACGCCACATAGCCCAGTTCCGCCAGTTGTTCGGCGCGGCGCTTGGCGTAGTCGTCCAGCCCCTTCCACTCGTGAACCACCAGCACCCCCGGCAATGGCGCCTTCGCGTCCTGGGGATAGGCCAGATAACCAACCAGCCGGGTATCGCCCTGGCGGTATTCGATAATTTTAGTGACGATGGCGGCCTGGCTCAAGGCGGGAACCAGCACCGTTAATAGCAACAGCAACAATCGGAACATCGGGGCATCCTCTGGTCGTTCAATGAACAGCGCTGGATTGGAGTGCCCGGCAACCGCAGTTGGTTCCCGAGACTGTGCAGTTTGCTAGCGCAATGCACGAACCACCTCCTGGATCAACGCTGGCCCGCGGTAGATGAAGCCGGTGTAAAGCTGCACCAGGCTGGCCCCGGCGGCGATCCGGGCGGCAGCATCCGCTCCGCACATGATTCCCCCGGAAGCGATGATCGGCAGTTCTCCCGCCAGCAGTTCCGCGAGATTCCGCACCACCATCGTGGCGCGATCCCGCAGCGGGGCGCCGCTCAACCCTCCGGCCTCATCGGCATGGCGCAATCCTTCGACCCCGGTGCGGGAAAAGGTTGTATTGGTGGCGATCACCGCATCAAGGCCATAACGCCGCAGCGCCTGCGCCACGGTCGGCAGATCGGCGTCCGCAATGTCCGGGGCAATTTTGAGCGCCAGCGGCACATAGCGACCATAACTGTCGGCTAACCGCTGCTGCTCCGCCTTCAGCGCCGCCAGCAAGCCGTCCAGCGCTGCGCCGTATTGCAAATCCCGCAGGCCCGGCGTGTTTGGTGAAGAAATGTTGACCGTGACATAGCTGGCCCAGGGATAGACCGCCCGCAGGCCAATTAAATAATCGTTACTCGCCCGCTCCACCGGGGTATTCGCGTTCTTGCCGATATTAACGCCCAGCACCCCCTTGAACCTGGATTGGCGGATCCGCTCGATCAGGTTATCGACGCCGCCATTATTGAAACCCATTCGATTGATCAGCGCTTCGGCTTGCGGTAGCCGAAACATCCGGGGTTTGGGATTGCCGGGTTGGGGGCGGGGCGTGACCGTGCCGATTTCGACAAAGCCGAAACCGAGCGCTGCCCAAGCGTTAATGCACTCGCCATCCTTGTCCAGCCCCGCCGCCAACCCGACAGGATTAGGAAAATCGATGTTCATCACCCGGCGCGGGGCGGCGGGAACGTGGGCGCCAAACAGGGCGTTCAGTGGCAGGAGCGGGGTCGAACGGAGCAGTTTCAGCGTCCAGTGATGGGCAGTTTCGGGGTCCATCTGGAACAGCAGGGTACGGAGTGACGGATAGAACAAGGAAAACATGAGACGGTATCCAAAGTCAGTCATATGGTGGGATGGTGGCGGGCAACGCCGGAAATGTCCTTTTTTAAGGATAAACGTTAAAACAATGTGGCTTTTAAGGCTAAAATCAACTCGCAACCGTGTCCTTTTTAGTACCCACTTTCGAGGCTTGATCGGCAAATAATGTCACTATGCTTGTAAATCCTAGTGACAATGTCAAGATTGCCCCGTAAACTGTTCACACAACGGATAAGCCGTCAAAAACTGCCAATTCGATCGATCCAAGTGATTACTGAATCTTGATCAAGGCATAATCCAGTAAGACGCTGTCGGTCATTAAGTACCGAAGATGCGGTGAATAACCAAGCCAGTGCGACAATCTGCGTCATCCGACAACCTATTGATAATTGCTGTGATAGGTTTCCGGCGCGGCGATTGAGAGTCACTGAAATGACAACGAGCGCACGATCTGAGACCCGACCGGACTCGTGCTTCTCACCAACATAAGGTCTATCTTGATGCGTAAGTTATTGATCCTAAGCACTGCGGCTGTTGATGAAGCAACGCTCCAGAAAATTACTGCGGCAGACTGGGAGATTTATCCAGCCCAGGACGGAGGGCTGGCCCGAACTTTGCTAACTGAGCATTCTTTCGAGGTCGGGCTGGCGGTCTTGTTTAGCTGCGAATCCGAGCGATCCATTCAGTGGCTAGTCGATTTGGTGTTGGCGCGGCGGCAAATGCAATGGATCGTAGCACTGTCCCGCCAATGCATTGATCGCAAGTCGTTGTCCAGCCTGATCGTCGAGGGTTGCTATGATTACCACACTCTGCCGATTGACCCGCAACGGCTGGTGGTGACTCTTGGCCATGCCTACGGGATGGCGACGCTGACCGAGGCTACCGTGCGCCGGCAGCACGAACTGGAATCGCAATATGGACTGATCGGCAACAGTCCCGCCATGCAAACTCTGTTTCGCGGCATTCAGAAAGCGGCGGAAGTGGACGTACCGGTGCTGATTACCGGCGAGAGCGGCACTGGCAAGGAGCAGACCGCCCACGCCATCCACGAATATTCGGCTCGCGCCGCCTCGCCCTTCGTCGCCATGAACTGCGCGGCGTTGCCCGCCAACCTGATTCAGTCGGAACTGTTCGGCCATGAAAAAGGCGCTTTCACCGGCGCCGGCGACCGTCATATCGGCCATATCGAATCCGCCAATGGCGGCACCCTGTTTCTGGACGAGATCGGCGATCTGGCCCCCGAATTACAGGCCAACCTGCTACGGTTTCTGGAAGAAAAGAAAATCCGCCGGTTGGGCGCCACCAAGCCGATTCCCGCCAATGTCCGCTTGATCGCCGCAACCAATACCCAGCTTGAACAGGCCGTGCGGGATGGCCGGTTCCGTGAGGATTTATATTACCGGCTGAATGTGCTGCACCTGCGGACGCCGGGTCTGCGCGAACGCCGGGGGGATGTCGAGTTGCTGGCTAAACACTTCTTCACCAAGTTTGCCGCCGAGACGCGGACTTCGGCCAGAGGTTTCAGCCGTGATGCGCTGGAAGTGATCAACCGCTATGACTGGCCTGGCAACGTCCGGGAACTGATGAACCGCATTCGCCGGTCGGTATTGCTGAGCGAGGGACCGTATATCACGCCGGTCGATCTGGAGCTGGAGCGGCGTTCGCCGGTGCGGACCTTCGTCACGCTGGACGAGGCGCGAATGGCGGCCGACCGTGAAACGATTCAGGCCACGCTGCTGCGCACCCGTTTTAACATCGCGCGCGCTTCGCAGGAACTGGGGGTGTCACGCATGACGCTGTACCGGTTAATGGAAAAATACGACATTCGCCGGGATCTCTAAACCACGATGGTCGTCTAGCAGCTTTCCGGGCGGCGGATCTCGCCAAGCCGCCCTGACCGACTGGATCGCGCCGGACATGACCACTTCGCTGTCTCCCTTCGACTTCAGGACTTTTCTCAACACGCTCACCGCGCTGCCCGGCATCTACCGGATGCTGGACCAGCGCGGTGCGACGTTGTACGTCGGCAAGGCGCGCAATCTCAAACAGCGCGTCGCCAGCTATTTCCGGGAAAACCAGGCTTCCGCCAGAATTCGTAGCCTGGTTTCCGGCATCTACGGCATTGAAGTGACGGTTACGCATACCGAGACGGAAGCGCTGCTGCTGGAAAGCACGCTGATCAAACAACTTCAGCCTCGCTACAATATTCTGCTGCGCGACGACAAGGGTTATCCCTTTATTCATGTCACCGGCGGCGACTTTCCCCGCTTGACCCTGCATCGCGGTTCCAAGCGGGCTCCAGGCCGCTACTTCGGGCCGTATCCCAGCGCCAATGCGGTGCGCGACACCCTCAATCTGCTTCAGAAAACTTTCCGCTTGCGTCAGTGTGACGACCCGTTTTTCCGCGCCCGCCGCCGGCCCTGTCTGCAATACCAGATCAAGCGCTGCACGGCCCCTTGCGTCGGTCTGACGGATGCGGAGGGATACCGGCGGCAGTTGGGCGATGCGCTGCTGTTTCTGGAAGGCAAGAGCGGCCAGTTGGTCGATGAACTGGCGCAACGCATGGAAACTGCCGCGGCGGCGCTGGACTTCGAGATCGCGGCGACTTATCGCGACCAAATCGCCGAATTGCGGCAGATTCAACAGCGCCAGCATGTTGAGAGCGAAAGTGGCGATCTGGATGTGATCGCCTGCGCCGTCCAAGGCGGACAGGCCTGTGTGCAGGTCCTGGTCTTTCGCAGCGGTCGCCTGCTTGGCAGCCGGGCGTTCTTCCCGCGACTGCCGGAACCGGACGCGGCTGGAGCCGTGCTGGCCGCGTTTCTGGCCCAGTATTATCTCGACAAGGCTATTCCCGCCGAACTGCTGGTCAGCCACCCACCCGACGAGGCGACGCTGCTGGCGCAGGCGTTCCAGGAGCGAACCGGCCAGCGGGTCGCCATTACGGTTCGGGTGCGCGGCGAACGGGCGCACTGGCTGGAGATGGCGCAACACAATGCCGATCAGGCCTTAACCGCCCGCCTGTCCAGTCAGGCGGGGATGCGCCAGCGGTTGGCGGCGCTGCGGGAGGCGCTGGGAATCGACCATGATCTGACCCGGCTGGAGTGCTTCGACATCAGCCATACCCAAGGCGAAGCGACGGTGGCGTCGTGTGTCGTGTTTGGCGCGGAGGGGCCGCTCACATCCGACTATCGCCGCTATCACATTGAAGGAGTTACGCCCGGCGATGACTACGCCGCTCTGCATCAGGCCTTGACCCGGCGTTATGTCCGGCTGCGCGATGAACAGGGTTCGCTGCCTGATATTCTGTTCATCGACGGCGGCAAGGGGCAATTGGCTCAGGCGCAGGCGGTGCTGGAAACCTTGAGCGTGACCGGCGTCATGATGATCGGCATCGCCAAAGGGCCGGAGCGCAAACCAGGGCTGGAGACGCTGTACTTGTTGGAGGGAAACCGCCCTCTTATACTGCCTGCCGATTCGGCTGCCCTACATCTGGCGCAGCAGATCCGCGATGAAGCGCACCGGTTTGCCATTACCGGCCACCGCCAGCGCCGGGCTAAGGCCCGCACCGTTTCTGTGTTGGACGGGATTCCTGGGATTGGCCCCAAACGCAGGCAAGCGCTGCTACGGCAATTTGGTGGCCTGAAACAGTTGACGCAAGCTGGCGTTGAGGATCTGGTTCAGGCAGAGGGCGTTAGCGCCGCGTTGGCCCAGCGCATCTATGATGCCTTTCACGGAGAAGCCTGAGCGTGCCGCGAACCATGCGTCTTAATGTCCCCACTAGCCTGACTCTGCTGCGGATCGCGTTGATCCCGGTGCTGGCGGGCGGGTTCTTTCTGCCTTTCCGCAGCGCCAATCTGTTGTGCAGCGCCCTGTTCGGGTTAGCGGCGCTGACCGATTGGCTGGACGGCTATTTGGCGCGGCGGCTTGACCAGACCTCGGCGTTTGGAGCGTTTCTGGACCCGGTCGCTGACAAGCTGATGGTGGCGACTGCGCTGGTGCTGCTGGTGCAGGCGATTCCGACCCCGTTGATGGCCATGGCGGCGGTGATCATCATTGGCCGCGAAATCGCTATTTCGGCGCTGCGGGAGTGGATGGCGCAGCTTGGTGGGCAGAAGCAGGTGGCGGTATCGATGGTCGGCAAGATCAAGACCACCGCACAGATGCTCGCCGTATTGCTGCTGCTGTATCGGGAGCCGATCTGGGGATTCCCCACCCTGCAGGTCGGGTTGGGATTGCTGGCGATCGCGGCGGCGCTGACGCTGTGGTCGATGCTGCATTATCTGACGGCGGCTTGGCCGTTGCTTCGGCGTGGTTGAAAGGCTTGACGGTCTAGCTTTTTAGGTTAGAATTGCCAATCTACGCAGCGGGAATAGCTCAGTTGGTAGAGCACAACCTTGCCAAGGTTGGGGTCGCGAGTTCGAGTCTCGTTTCCCGCTCCAGCTTTCCAAGCCTCGATTATTTCGAGGCTTTTTTGTCTCCAAGGTGACTTGGACTCCGTTTTTGGCTAGGTGGCAGAGTGGTCATGCAGCGGCCTGCAAAGCCGTGGACGCCGGTTCGATTCCGACCCTAGCCTCCATTTTCCCTTCCGCTGGCGTGGTGGAATGGTATACACACAGGACTTAAAATCCTGCGCCCCTGACCGGGCTTGTGGGTTCGAGTCCCACCGCCAGCACCAACCGGAATTGCGATAAACGATAAAAAACGGCCCACCGGGCCGTTTTTTATTTCCGCTGGTCTCGTCGTGCGCTGGTGTTTCGGGCTACACCAGCACCAGATTATCCCGGTGAATCAGCTCCGGATCGTCCACATGGCCGAGCAGCGCCTCGATCCGGCGGGTGGTTTTGCCGATCAGCAGCAACGCTGGTTCGGTCTCGTAATTAACCAAACCCCGGGCGATTTCCAGCCCGGAGGGGTCCAGACACGACACCAGATCGCCGCGCTTGAACTGGCCTTCAATGGCGGTGACCCCTACCGGCAACAGACTTTTGCCATCGGTGCGTAACGCCCGGACTGCTCCAGCATCCAGATGCAGCCGACCCTTGATCTGTAATTGCACCGCCAGCCATTGCTTGCGGGCCGCCAGCGGACTCTGGCTGGGCCGCAACACCGTACCGAATTCTTCCCCCGCCGCGATCCGCCGCAACACCTCCGGTTCGCGGCCCCAGGCCAGCAGGGTCAACGCGCCGGATCGAGCGGCCTTGGCCGCCGCGTGCAGTTTGGTCAACATCCCACCGCTGCCCAGGCTGCCCGCCGCCCCGCCGGCCATCGCCGTCAACGTCGCATCGCCCGCCCGCCCTTCACGGATCAGGCGGGCGTCGGGAAATTGCCGGGGATTACGATCATACAAACCATGCTGGTCGGTGAGAATGACGTACAAATCCGCTTCGACCAGATTGGCGACCAGCGCCCCCAGGGTGTCGTTGTCGCCGAAGCGGATTTCCTCGAAAGCGACCGTGTCGTTTTCGTTGATCACCGGGATCGCCCGCAGCCGCAGCAAAGTTCGCAGGGTGTTGCGGATGTTCAGATAGCGTTGGCGGTCGGAGGCGTCCTCGTGGGTTAGCAGGATTTGCGCGGTTTGAATGCCGCAGCGCTCGAACGCCGATTCCCACGCCTGCACCAGGCCCATTTGCCCCACCGCCGCCGCCGCCTGCAATTCGGCCAGAGCGGTGGGCCGCCGATTCCAGCCCAGTCGCCGCATCCCCTCCGCGACCGCGCCGGAGGTCACCAGCAGCACCTCCCGCCCGGCCTGGTGCAGTTCGGCCATCTGCATCACCCAACCATCAATGGCGCAACGATCCAGCCCTTGCCCATCATTGGTGATCATGGCGCTGCCAATCTTGACCACCCAGCGCTGGGTCAGACCCAGCTCCTGACGACTTTTCAGTTTCAACCCCTGATGCTCCTGGATAACGATTTCCTGATTGAGTCCTGCTGTCTTCACTCGATTTTCACCGTGCCCATTGCCCCGCGCCCGAATTGCCACGGCTTGTACATATCTTCGACGAATACCGCCGGCTGCCGGTAGACGCCTGGTGTTACTGCCCGTGTCAGATAAGCCAGGGTAAATTTGCGTTTGCCGCCAACATCAAGGTCCAGCGCCGCCGCAAACCGGTCGTCACGAAATTCGGTGTTCAGGGTTTCGGTCAGCGCCGGCAACCACGCGATCTCGGTCGTCGAGGTGTTGTGCGCCAGCCGGGCGTTCTCGATCTCCAGTCCTGCTGGCAACAAATCCACCACCAGCGCTTGCTGCGCCTCGCTGCCCTGCGCCTCGCCAGTGATGACCACCACCAGCAGATCGTTCTGGTGGATTTGGCCTGGATCGACCTCCTTGCCGGCGCGGGTGTAGTAGCGGCGACTAATGGTGAAACCATTTTGCGCGGGTGGTTGCTGAACGACTGGAACCCCGCTCAGCGCCATTCCGTACCAGACCGGATCGTGGCCCTGATTGACGACGGTCAATGCCTTGGCCAACGCGGCGCTGGTCGGGGTCAGATAGAGCGGATCGGCAGTCGCTGTTTGGTCATCGACCGTCAACTGCATCTGCCCGGCCTGTTTCAGCAGCGCCTGCGCGGCCAGCAACAGCCACGCCTGCTCCTGCGTGCTGGTGTAGCGGCGTTGCTGGTAGTCGGCGGCGACCTGTTCAGCCAGTGGCGGAAGCTGCTCGGGCAGCAACCCGGATTCCGCCAGCAACGCCAACAACGCCGCCCGATCCCGCAGCGGTGTGCCGTAATCGCGCACCGCCGCCGCCCGGCTGGTGCGATTGAGCGCGGCAGTAAAGGCTTCCTTGGCCCGCGCCAGTTCGCCGTAGCGGGCCAGCGCCGCGCCGAGTTGCGCCTGGGCCAGCGCATTTGGCAATTTTTGCAGGTAATTATCATGTAGATAGCGCAGATCGCCGATAGCGGCTTTTTGCGCCCGCGCCAGCGCCTCCAGGTGATAGGCCCGCCAACTGAGATCCTTCTCGTCAAAGGCGTCGGTATTCAGTTGCTCCTGCAAGTATTTCAAGCCGTGTTGGTAGGCGGTTTCCGGGACCAGATAGCGGTCTTGCCGAGCGCGGACCAGAAAGTCCATCGCATAGGCCGATAGCCACTGATCCACCGCGCTCTCGGCGTTCCACAGGCCAAAGCCGCCGCCCGCGTCCTGCACGGTCAGAATCCGCTGAATAGCGTCTTGCACCCGCGCCCGCAACCCGGCTTCGCTGGCTTTCTCCCCGACCCAGGCCTGGGCGACCTGGTTGAAGTAGATCAGCGGCAGGGCGCGGCTGGTGGTTTGCTCCAGACAGCCATAGGGATAGCGATCCAGTTCAGCCAGCAGTTCCGGGACGTTGAGATTGGGCCGGCTGCTGAAACTCAATTTGGCCTGACCGGTTCCGGGCAAATATTCGCCCAGCAATTCGCTGCTCACCCGCAACGACTCGCCGGGATTGAGCCGCTTGGCGGTGCGGTTGGTGGTGATGGTTTGCGCTGGACGCACCCCGATTTCCGCTTCCCGCACCAGTTGAAAGCCGTTTGGCCCGGCCAGATGCAGTCGCACCTGACTGACGCCGGGTTGCAAACCGCGCAGGGTGAAGATTCGATTCTGGCGATTTTGCACGGTCGAATCAACGACGGTAAAGGTGAATTCCGCCGGTTGGCTGACCGTAGCCGCACCGTCCGCGGTCAGTCGAATCTGGTAATCGCCGGGTGGGGCATTCAGATTTTGCACCGTAACTGTCACCCGGCTGTCGTCGTCCGGGGCCAGAAAGCGCGGCAGATAAACCCGGGCAATCAGCGGATCACGCACCAGCGGCGCTGCTTCGGCCTTGCCGACCCGGTTGCGATCCCAGGCCACCGCCATGATCCGCACTTGACCGTTGAAGTCGGGCAAGGTCAGCGGGATTTTAGCCTGGCCGTTGCTATCCAGCGCCACCGGTCCGGAGAACAGCGCCAGCGTCTTCACCGTCCGCACCCCGGAGCCGTCCAGTTGCCGCGAGTCGGCGTCGCCACCCACCTTGAGCTGCCCTGGCCGGCCACCGGTTTCGATCAACTTGCCGTACAAATCGAGCAGTTGCATGCCCAATCGCCGTTTGCCAAGCACATATTTAACCGGATCGGGGCTAGGGAAATCAGTCAGTTGCAGAATACCCTCATCGACCGCAGCGACGGTCAGATAAGCCGGCTGGCCGGATTCAAGGCCGGTCACCGTGACCGGCAATTCGACGGTCTGACGCGGTGGCCACTCGGTCGGAGCGTTCAGCGCGATGTTCAGGGTGCGGGCGGCGGGATCGAGACCCGCCCACACCAGCCCAATCGCCCGGCCTGGCCCACGTTGCGGGGTATGGTCTGCTCCGCCGGGTTCACCCTTGGCCGGGGTCGGAATGCGGAATGCAGTCGCGGTGATGTAGACCCCCGGCCCCCATTCCGCCGGGATTGGCACATCCACGGTTGTCCCTTCCGCCGTAGTGCTGACTGTCTTGCTCAACCACAGCCGGTCGCCAACCACATTGATGAGCACCTCGCCGGTAAAAGGCGGACGAACGAACACCTTGGCCGTGTCGCCGACCTGATAGCGCGGCTGGTCCAGAGTGACTTTCATTTGATCTGGCGCATCGCCTTCGCTGGGCGTTTCAAACCAGCCGGCGGTGAAGCGGACGCTGGAGGCGATGCCGGTCGTTGGATCGACCACATCCAACCGGTAATAGCCCCAGTCGAGAGGACGTTGCGTGACCAGTCCCGGCGACCCGGCAGTCAGATTCAAGGTTTGGCTGGACAGCGGGGCGCTGTCACGGATCACCCGCTTGTAATCCCAGCGGCCATCGGTGTGGTACCAATAATACTGATAATCCTCGCGCACCAGTTCGGCCCGCAGCCCGGTTTTAGCCTGCGGCTGCCCGAGCGGATCGAGCGCGATCACGTCAAATCCCGCTTCCTGGCCGGTTTGCACCCCGTCATCGCTGAATCGCGGCTTGATGCCAATAGCGAACGGTTGCGGGCGATAAGGCAGGTTCAAACTGCGGGTCACCGGTCGCCCGCCCGGCTCAAACAGCGAAACCCGCAGCCGCGCTTGTAACGGCTTGGTGGTGTCGGGAACTTCGGTCAAGGCAACTTGCGCCTGCGCTTTGCCTTGGCCGTCAGTGCCGGCCAACTCGACCGCAAACCGTTGCGCGGTCCAGGTATCTTGCGCCAGCCCAAAGCGGTAGCCGGGAAAGGCGGGATAGGGATTGGGATCCTCACGCAGCGTCACCTCCGCCTCGGCTTTCAGATTGGCGGCGGGAGCGCCATACAGAAACCGGCCATTGATGTCCACCGTCGCCGGTTCGCCGGGTTTCAGCACCGGCGCGGTGGAACTCAGCTCCAGCTTCAACCGCTGCGGCACGAAATCTTCCACCTGAAAACTGACTTGCCCGACCGGTTCGCCCTGGGGATCGGTGTACGCCTTGACCGTCCAATGACCGGTGCGGGCATTCAGCGCCAGCGGGAATTGCGTGTGATAACCGCCCAGCGCCGGATTGGTCGGACGCAGTTGCGCGGTTTCCACCTCGTCGGGCCGAAAGACCTTAAGCGTCAGTGGCGCGTCCAGCTGAGCATAGCCCCGGCTGTCGCGGGCCAACGCCATTAACTCGACGGTCTCGCCGGGCCGGTACACTCCGCGCTCGGTGTAGAGAAAAGCGTCTACCGCCCCCGGCGCTGGTCGACCATCGACGCCCCGGTCGCTGAGATCGAACGCCGGCTTGGTCAGATCGAGAAAATTATAGTCGCCATTGCCGAACGCCATCAGCGCCGCCGGCTCCCGGCCGCCGCCGCCGCGCAACAGGCCCGGATCGAAACGGACATAGCCTTGCCGATCTGTGGTCGCCTTGCCCAGTTCGCCGTTATTGCGGGCATACAGTCGCAGTTCCACCCCGGCCAGCGGCTGGGCGGTCGCCAGCGAGCGGACGAAAACGTGCAGTCCGTCATTGCCGCGCATGGTGAACAGCCCGAAGTCGGAAACGACCAGCCACTGCGTCGCCCGGTTTTCATAGCTCTCGGGATCTTCCTTGAGCGGTTCAGCGGCGACGATGTAGATGCCGGGCTGCGGGTCATGCAGGATCTCGCTGACGGGAATGGCCGTGGTGACCTCCTGATTCAGCTCGCTGCCGGACAGCGTCAACGTCCCTTCCCAGACCTGCTCGCCGGAGCGGCTGGCGATGGTTTTGAGATCATAACCATCCAACAGATTGGTGATGCGACGGTTTTCAATCTGTTGCAGCAAGTTCCGGTCGTTAATGCGAAACAGCCGGACCCGCGCCGCGTCCAGATTGACGCTGGTCAGCGGCAGTTGCTGACCACTGGTTTTCGGCAGCACATACGCTGCGCCGCGAAAGCCCAGGGTCGGCTTGCGATCCTCAACCTTGGCGGTGAACTCCTGCATATTGCGGGTTTTCTCGCCATCCGCCGAGGGAATGCCGGCCCGCGCCTTGATCGCGTAGCTCTGGCCGTGGCGGACGCCCTCAATGCATAACTGCCGATCCTGGGCGCTGACCGTCATCTGAATCACCGGATCAATGACCAGATAATCCTCATAATGCAGTTGCCGGCTTTTGGCTAAATCATCGGAGAATTTCAGGCAGATCTTTGGCGTCGCACTGTCGGATTCGATACTGACTCCCTTGATTTGAAAGGCGTTCGCCTCAGCCAACTCCTGATAACGCTTGGCGATGCGCGGGTTGTCCTCCAGTTCCAGCGCCTCGCGATAAGCCGCAATCGCCAATTTTGGCTCATTCGCGCGATCATACAGATCGCCCAGCCGGAACAGGGCGCGGGCGCGTTCAAACGGCGCGCGGGCGCTTTGCAAGGCATTCCAGGCGGCTTGCCGGGCGCGTTGTCGGGCATCGGTGGAACTATCCCCTTGATTCGGCTGCTCGGCCCTGGTCTGCCAGGTTTGGCTTAACGCCAGCCAGGTCGCGGTCTGGCCGGCGGCGGTGAGCGCGGTTTCATAGGCGGTAATAGCGGCAGGCCAATTCTTCTGCCGGACCTGCTGCTCGGCCTGCTGGATCAGCGCGGCGGCGGTCTGGCTGGCCGGATCGCGACCATCGCGGATCAGTTGCTGATACTGCGCCGCCAGCACGGCTAGCGACGGATCGTCGAGAGCATGAGCGCTGCCGGATAGCAGCAGCAACGCCGGCAGCGACAGCAGAATCAGTAGGCGGCGCATCGGGGACGACTCCTTGAAAAAGCAGTTATCAGGAGGTTATAGGGCGTTTATTCATGTTATGGCATTGATCATAGCCGGTTGCAACACGCCTGTCCGGGTGGTTGCCAATGGCGAAAAATGCCGGGTTATGAAAAAATGGCAAGAACATTCCATTGCAACGTATTGGTTTTACCGTGATCGATTCGGAGGGGTATCGGCCTAACGTCGGCATCATCCTGTGTAATACAGAAGGACGGTTGTTTTGGGCGAAACGGATTGGCCAGCACTCCTGGCAGTTTCCCCAAGGCGGCATCCGACGGGATGAATCGCCTGAGCAGGCCATGTTTCGGGAACTGGCTGAAGAAGTCGGCCTGGCGCCTGATCACGTCCAAGTGATTGGCAGCACCCGGGGCTGGCTGCGCTATCGCTTGCCTCCGCGATTGATCAGACCATGCAGCGACCGGCCAGCCTGTATCGGTCAAAAGCAGGTCTGGTTCCTGCTGCGGATGGTGATCGGCGAGGAGGCGGTGCGGCTGGACTTGTCCGAACACCCGGAATTCGATCACTGGCAGTGGGTGGATTACTGGTATCCATTGCGGGCGGTGGTGCCGTTCAAACGGTATGTTTACTGGAGGGCGCTACATGAGTTGGCGCCGCTGGCGCTTCCCGGTTATCCGGAAGAACCGCCCGCAACCCGGCAGCGGTGCGATGCCCCTGATCCCGACCTTGGTCATGAACCGGTCCGACCCACTCTCGCCATCAAACAGGTGACCATCCTGCCGCTGCGTTCAGCGACGGTCGGGCGGAACCCGGTCATTACCCACCGGGTGGTGGCGACGCGACGGCTGGTCATCCCGGAAACCGCCTCCGTTGCGCCGGTCGCTATCGACGATCTCCGCCCGTTGCGCCCGTCGGCGTCGGCGCCAGACCCGCAGCACCGCGCCTTCCGGCGCTGATGATTCCCGCCTTGCGGCCTGCTTATGGAGGACCGTTCCATGCTGGACACCTTGCGGCGCATTGTTGAAGACATCAACGCCGCCCGCGATTTGAACGAGGCCCTCCATCTCATCGTGACCGAGGTCAAAGCCGCCCTTCATACCGATGTCTGTTCGGTCTATATGATCGATTCGGCTCGGGGCGATCATGTGCTGATGGCGACTGATGGCCTTCGTGCGGGCGCAGTTGGCGCAGTGCGGCTGAAAATCGGCCAAGGATTGATCGGGCTGGTCGCCAGTCGTGCTGAACCGGTCAATGTTGACGACGCGCCTGCCCATCCCGCTTTCCGCTACATCGCCGCCACCGGCGAAGCGCCGTTTCACGGTTTCGTTGGCGTGCCGATTCTGCGCCGGCGCAAGGTGCTGGGGGTGTTGGCGGCGCAGCAGCGCGAGCAGCGCAAGTACAGTGACGATGAAGAAGCCTTCCTGGTGACGCTAGCGGCGCAACTGGCGGGCAGTATCACCCAGGCCGAAATTCGTCAGACCCTGGCCCGGCTCGATGATGACGGGTTGATGGAAACCCTGTTTCTGGAAGGCGTGTCCAGCGCCCGGGGCGTCGCTATTGGCGAAGCGGTGGTGGTGTTTCCCTCCGCCGCGCTGGAGCGGGTTCCGGACCAGGACATTCCGGACGCCGACGCCGAGGCTTCACGCTTCCGTCAGGCGATAGCGGCGGAGCTGGCGGAATTGCACCGGCTCAGTGAGCGAATGCGGCTCCTGTTGTCGGTGGGCGATCGGGCGCTGTTTGACGCTTACGCCCTGCTGCTGGGCAGTGACAGTCTGGTCAATGGCACCCTGGAGCGGATTTACGCCGGCAACTGGGCGCCGGGGGCGTTGCGGGCCACTGTGCTGGAATACGCCAATATCTTCGCGGAAATGGACGATCCCTATTTGCGGGAGCGGGCAGCCGATATTCTCGATCTGGGCCAGCGCCTGCTCAACCGGTTGCAGGAAGAACAGCCGGTTAACCGGGCCTACCCTGATCAAACCATTCTGATGGGCGAAGAGGTCAGCGTTTCCCAATTTCTGGATGTGCCGCCGGAAAAGCTCAAGGGCGTGGTGTCGGTGCGTGGCACCGGCGCCTCGCATTTGGCGCTGCTGGCGCGAGGGCTGGGGATTCCGGCGGTGTTCGGGGTCAGCAACCTGCCGCCGGGCCGGCTGAACGGTCGCGAAGTAGCGGTGGACGGCTATACGGTGCGGGTTTGCATCCAGCCCAGCCCGGCCCTGCGCGAGGAATACGAAAAGTTGATGGTGGAAGAGGCCGAACTGTCGCAGGGTTTGCAGCACCTGCGCGATCTGGCTGCGGAAACCCCGGACGGTCGGCAACTGGAATTGCACGCCAATTCCGGGCTGTTCGCCGATATCGCCGCCGCCCGCGACAGCGGGGTGCAGGGTGTTGGACTGTACCGCTCGGAACTGCATTTTTTCCTGCGCGACCGTTTTCCTGGCGAAGACGAGCAGACCACCCTCTATACCCGGGTGTTGCGGATCATGGATCCATACCCGGTGGTGCTGCGGACCCTGGACATTGGCGGCGACAAGCCCTTGCCCTACTTCCCGATCCGCGAGCAGAACCCGTTTCTGGGCTGGCGCGGCATTCGCATCAGCCTGGATCAGCCCGACCTGTTCAAGACCCAGTTACGGGCGATGCTGCGGGCCGGGGTGATTTATCCCAATTTATCGATTCTGTTGCCGATGATCGGCAGCGTCGGCGAGTTGAGCGAAGCGCTGGAACTGCTGCACAGCGCCCAGATGGAACTGCTGGAGGACGGCTTACCGGTGCAGACGCCCCGCGTCGGGATCATGGTGGAGGTGCCCTCGGCGGTGTACCAGATTGATGCGCTGATTCAAATGGTCGATTTCGCCTCGATAGGCAGTAACGATTTGACCCAGTATCTGCTGGCGGTGGATCGCAACAACGACCGGGTCGCCAAACTGTATGACTCGTTGCATCCGGCGGTGCTGATGGCAATCCGCCAGGTGGTGGAGCGGGTTCAGGCGGCGGGCAGACCGATTGGCGTCTGCGGCGAAATGGCCGGCGATCCGGCGGCGGCGCTGCTGCTGCTGGCGATGGGCGTGGACAGCCTGAGCATGAATCTGGGCAGCCTGCTGAAAATCAAATGGCTGATTCGCACCATCCGTTACGATGCCGCCCAGCAGGTATTGGCCGAGACAATGACCCTGAATAATGCCGCCACGATCCGTGACTGCGCCAACGCCTGTCTGGAGCAGCATGGTCTGGGCGGATTGCTGCGGGTCGGCAAGTAGCAGCGCAAAATACTCCCTGTTCATTAAAAGACGAATCAAAGCGGATTGGTCGCAACCAGCGACGTTTCCATCACTCAAATCGGATAGCCCGTGTTCTGTCAACTGATCCCCGTATTTTCCGTGGAAAAAACCCGTTTAGCACCCCGCAGAATGCAGAACAAGGCTGACAGAACACTGGATGACCCCATCCCCCGCCCGCCTGGAGAATCTCCGCGATGCTGCGTTTCCGTGGAAGTCCCGCTCTGTCGCCATTCCGGCTGGAAAAACTGCTGATCGCCTTGCGGCGGCAGGTTCCGTCGATTACTGACGCTTACGCTGAATTTGTGCATTTCGTCGATGGTCGTCTGACCACTCACGACCGCGAAATTCTGGACCGGCTGTTGCGTTATGGCCCTAACATCCCGCCGCGCCATTTGACCGGCGAACCTACTTTTCTGGTGATTCCCCGTCCTGGAACCATTTCGCCTTGGTCATCAAAAGCCACCGATATTGCCCATAATTGCGGCTTGCAGCACGTCCGCCGCATTGAGCGCGGCATCGGTTTTTACCTGGAATCCACTCAACCGCTGACAACGGCTGATTTAAGCCGGCTGCAACCACTGGCGCATGACCGGATGACGGAAACTGCGCTGACTGCGGACGATGATCTCACCACGATTTTTACCCAGACTGAACCCACGCCATTCACCCGTATTGACTTGATGAGCGGTGGACGCAAGGCGTTAACGACGGCCAATCGTGAGCTAGGCCTGGCGCTGTCTGATGATGAAATGGATTATCTGTTGGACTGCTTCATTCGCTTAAAGCGCAATCCGAGCGATGTCGAGCTGATGATGTTCGCGCAGGCCAATTCCGAGCATTGCCGGCACAAGATTTTCAACGCCGACTGGATCATGGATGGCGTCACACAGGAACATTCCTTATTCGCGATGATCCGCAATACTCACGAATGTCATCCCGAGCAGGTGCTATCGGCTTACTGCGATAATGCGGCGGTGATGACCGGGTTTCCGGCTGGACGCTTTTTTCCCGATCCGGCAGATGGACAATACCGCTATCACCCGGAATCAGTCCATATTTTGATGAAAGTGGAAACACACAACCATCCGACCGCCATTTCGCCTTTTCCTGGCGCGGCAACCGGTTCTGGCGGTGAAATCCGCGATGAAGGCGCGACCGGGCGCGGCGCAAAGCCTAAGGCCGGGTTATGCGGCTTCTCGGTATCCAGCTTGCAAATTCCGGGCTTTATTCAACCGTGGGAGCAG
Organism: Candidatus Contendibacter sp.; assembly: GCA_020890855.1. GTDB lineage: Bacteria > Pseudomonadota > Gammaproteobacteria > Competibacterales > Competibacteraceae > RXIV01. The sequence continues at coordinate 18,808 of JAJHPN010000151.1, forward strand.
GCTTATGGCAAGCCCGATCGAATGGCTTCAGCGCTGGATATCATGCTGGAGGGGCCACTGGGCGCCGCGGCGTTTAATAATGAATTTGGCCGTCCTAATCTGGCCGGTTATTTCCGGACATTTGAACAAAGCGGCCCTGATGGTCAGCGGCGCGGTTATCACAAACCCATTATGATTGCCGGTGGTTTGGGCAATATTCGCGAGCCGGATGTGCATAAAACCGGATTGCCGTTGGGAACCGCCATTGTCGTATTGGGCGGACCGGCGATGCTGATTGGATTGGGCGGCGGGGCGGCGTCCAGCATGACGGCAGGCAGTTCCGATGAAGATTTGGACTTCGCCTCAGTGCAGCGCGGTAATCCGGAAATGCAGCGCCGCGCTCAGGAAGTGATTGACCAGTGCGTGGCGTTGGGCAAAAACAACCCGATCCTCTCCATTCATGATGTGGGCGCCGGCGGTTTGTCCAACGCTGTTCCAGAGATTGTGCATGGCGCAGAGCGGGGCGGGATTTTTGAATTGCGTGAAATCCCTAACGCTGATCCCGGCATGACTCCCATGCAAATCTGGTGCAATGAGGCACAGGAGCGTTATGTGCTGGCGATCGCCACAGAAAGCCTGGCGATTTTCAAAACCTTTTGCGAACGCGAGCGTTGTCCCTATGCTGTAATCGGTGTTGTGACTGAAGCGCCGGATCTGGTGGTCAATGACCAGCAATTCGCTCATCAGCCTGTCGCTTTGCCTATGAATGTACTTTTTGGCAAACCGCCGAAAATGCTCCGTGAAGTGGAGCATGATTTCCCATTGCTGCCAGCGGGAGACGCATTAACAGCGACGGTTGCTGACGCTATAGCCCGAGTGCTGCAATTTCCGACGGTTGCCGATAAAAGTTTTCTTATTACGATTGGCGACCGCACAGTGACCGGCTTGGTGTGCCGCGATCAAATGGTCGGACCGTGGCAAATCCCGGTCAGCGATGTGGCGGTCACCGCCACCAGCTTCGATGTTTATACCGGCGAAGCCATGGCGCTGGGCGAGCGTCCGCCACTGGCGATCCTGAACGGACCAGCTTCCGGACGAATGGCTATCGGCGAGGCTATGACCAATATCGCTGCCGCCCGCATTGCAAAGATCAGCGATGTGAAACTGTCTGCCAACTGGATGGCGGCGGCTGGTCATCCTGGTGAAGACGCCCGACTATTCGACACGGTTAAAGCCGTTGGCATGGAATTATGTCCGGCATTGGGCATTGCTATTCCGGTCGGCAAGGATTCGCTGTCGATGAAAACCGTCTGGCGGGAGGGCAATACAGCGAAAAGCATCGTCGCGCCGCTGTCGCTGATTATTTCGGCTTTTGCGCCCGTTCAGGATGTGCGCCGAACCTTGACGCCACAGCTGCGGACGGAGTGTGGTGACACCGATTTACTGTTGATTGATCTGGGTCGCGGCAAGAACCGGCTGGGCGGTTCAGTGCTGGAACAGGTTTATCACTCATTGAGCGATGCAGTTCCTGATGTGGATTCCGCCGATGACCTGAAGGCATTTTTCGCCACCATTCAGGATTTGAACGCTACGGGTCGGATTCTCGCCTACCACGACCGTTCCGATGGCGGATTATTAGCGGTGCTGGCGGAAATGATGTTCGCTGGCGGCTGTGGAGTAACTGCATTGCTGGATGATCTCGCCCAGAGTCCCCTCCCCGCGCTTTTCACCGAAGAACTGGGCGCAGTGATTCAAGTGCGAGCGGCGGAGCGTAATGCGGTGCTTGGACAACTAGCCGCCGCCGGTCTGGGTGAATGCAGTCATGTGATCGGCGCGCTAAATCACGACGATCAGTTGATGCTGCGCTTTGCCGGTGAAACGATATTTGCGGCTACTCGTTCCGAATTACGGCGGCTCTGGTCGGAAACCAGTTATCGAATGCAAGCCTTGCGTGATGATCCCGACTGCGCCCGCCAGGCTTTTGAGACCGTTTGTAATGCGGCTGATCCGGGATTAAATGTCCATTTAACCTTCGATCCGGCTGAAACAGAGGGGGAGAAATCCCCCCTGGCCTCTCTTTTGCCAAGGGGGGAAACGCATAGCGCCGGGGGAGTTTCGACCCGTCCCCGCATCGCCATCCTGCGCGAACAGGGCGTCAATGGTCAGATCGAAATGGCGGCGGCATTTGACCGGGCCGGTTTTACTGCAATAGACGTTCACATGAGCGATTTAATCGCCGGGCGCGTTTCACTCGGCGCTTTTCACGGCATTGCGGCGTGCGGCGGTTTTTCTTACGGCGATGTCTTGGGCGCTGGTGAAGGCTGGGCCAAATCCATTTTATTCAATGCGCGCGCCCGCGATGAATTCGCCGCGTTTTTCTCCCGCCCGGACAGCT
>JAJHPN010000226.1 GCA_020890855.1 Candidatus Contendibacter sp.
CCCTTCCCGGCGTTCAATGTCAATGACTCAGTGACCAAATCCAAGTTTGACAATCTCTACGGCTGCCGTGAATCGCTGGTGGATGGCATCAAACGGGCGACTGATGTCATGATCGCCGGTAAAGTGGCTGTGGTGCTGGGTTATGGCGATGTCGGCAAGGGCTGTGCGCAATCGTTGCGGGGATTAGGCGCGACGGTGTGGATCACTGAAATTGACCCGATTTGCGCGCTGCAAGCCGCGATGGAAGGTTATCGGGTAGTCACGATGGATGATGTGGCGAATCAGGCTGATATTTTTGTCACCGCGACCGGCAATGTCGATGTGATTACTCATGATCACTTGGTGCGAATGAAGAATCAGGCGATTGTCTGCAACATCGGTCATTTTGATTCGGAAATCGCCGTCGCCAGTCTGAAGGAATACCGCTGGGAGAATATCAAACCGCAGGTCGATCATATTATCTTCCCGGACGGCAAGCGGATTATTCTGCTGGCGGAAGGGCGGCTGGTGAATCTTGGCTGCGCCACCGGACACCCCAGCTTTGTCATGTCCAACTCCTTCACCAATCAAACCTTGGCGCAAATTGAGTTGTTCAATCACGCCGGCAGTTATGAGAAAAAAGTCTATGTGTTGCCAAAGCACCTGGATGAAAAGGTAGCGCGGCTGCATTTGGACCGGGTTGGCGCGAAGCTGACGACGCTGACGCCGGAACAGGCGGCCTATATCGCGGTGCCGGTCGGCGGGCCCTATAAAGCAGAGAATTACCGGTATTGATGCTCCCTTGCCGGCGGTGTTGCAACGCATCGCCGGCAACGCCAAACGGGCTGTTTCCATTCTGCAAAACCCTGCGCATCCTTGATCCCTGTCGCTGCTTCCTGATTGACCAAAGAAACCAAGGTGCGCCCATGTTGGCTGTCAAACTGACCGACTACTACCGGTCGCTGATTGATTGGAGCGATCCGGCTGATCCGCTGGCGCGGATGACCCAGTTTTCCACAGCGGAATATGGCGAAACAGTAGAAGATGGCCCTGATTCGGCTGCTGTTCATCTTGCCGAGCACAGGATTAGCCGGGTGTTGCTGCATCGCTACCCGGATCGGGCCTTGCTGCTGACCACCAGCCGGTGCGCCGCCCATTGTCGTTACTGCTTCCGCAAAGCCCGGATCGAACAGCGTGAACCCGACCTTAGCGATACTGAACTGGCCGATGCCGTCGCCTACATTGCGGCCCGGCCGCTCATCCGCGAAATCATCCTGTCCGGCGGCGATCCGCTGGCGTTGGATAATGCCCGCCTGCTGGAGATCATCCGCGCTTTTCGGCGCATTCCCCACCTGAACAGCGTCCGGCTGCATACCCGCTTCCCCGTTTATCAACCGGCCCGCTGTGACGGCATGGCTGAGATCGCCGCCCAGATCGATGTGTTGATCGTGCAGGTCAACCACGCCCGCGAAGTCACGCCCCGCTTCATGGCCGCGATGGCCCGCCTGCGGCCCTTTGTGCTGCTGTATAACCAGAGTGTGCTGCTACGCGGCGTCAACGACAGCGTGGCGGCGTTAAGCGATCTGTCCTGGGCGCTGGCGCGCGCGGGAATTACGCCCTGTTACCTGCATTACCCGGATCCGGTTCCGGGCACGGCGCACTTCCGGCTGCCGCTGGATCAGGCTATTGCTCTGGCGGGCGCATTGCGCGGACAGTTGCCGGGCTATCTGGTCCCTCGGCTGATGCTGGACATCCCCGGCGGCTACGGCAAGATCGCCCTTGAAGCGCCAGCCTGCCAGCGCATCGACCGCCAGACCTTCCTGCTGCGTTCGCCACTGACCGGCGAAGCGATTGAATACCGGGACGCTGAACCGGATTAACTCATTATTTTGAAAAGGATCTATAGAGCCATGTTATCCCACCGCAGTTTCCGGTTGTTTCTGCTGACCTTGATCCTGACGCTACTGACGCCGGGCAGTTGGGCTGAAAGCCCACCGGCTGCGGAGTCAAAGGATTCGAAAAAGCTGACAGTGATGCTCGACTGGTTCGTCAATCCCGATCATGCGGCGCTGGTGGTCGCCCAGCAAAAAGGCTTTTTCGCCGCCCAGAATCTGGAGGTTGAGTTGCAGACTCCCGCCGATCCCAACGATCCGCCCAAACTGGTTGCCGCCGGCAAGGTCAATCTGGCGATCACTTATCAGCCGCAGTTGATGATGCACGTCACCGCCGGTCTGCCGATCAAGCGGGTCGGCACCCTGATCGCGACGCCGCTCAATACGCTGGTGGTGCTGAAAAATGGACCGGTGAAAACCCTGGCCGATCTCAAGGGCCGCAAAATTGGCTATTCCGTTGGTGGATTCGAGGAGACCTTACTCAAAACGATGCTGGCTAAGGCCGGTCTCAAGCTGGAAGACGTCACTTTGGTCAACGTCAATTTCTCCCTGTCCCCAGCACTGCTTTCAGGCCAGGTGGATGCGGTCATTGGCGCTTTTCGCAACTTTGAACTGAATCAACTGGACCTGGCGAAAAAACCGGGCCGGGCGTTTTACCCGGAAGAAGAAGGGCTGCCGCCCTACGACGAACTGGTGCTGATTGCCCAGCGCGACGATCTCAATGATCCCCGGTTGGGGCGATTTATGGCGGCGCTGGAGCAGGCGACGCTCTACCTCATCAACCACCCGGACGAAGCATGGAAAGCGTTTATCATCGAACACAAGGACTTGGATGATGAACTGAATCGCCGGGCCTGGCGCGACACCTTGCCCCGGCTGGCCCGGCGGCCAGCGGCGCTGGATGAGGCCCGCTACAAGCGTTTTGCCCAATTCCTGTTCAAACAGGGCGTGACTACCATTGCATTGCCTGTATCGAACTACGCAGTGCAATTACCACTGCCGGAATAATCCTGGTCCACGAAAAACACAGAAGGAACGATTGAATAAACGTCTACCTTCGACACTTAACCTTTAGTCTTCTTTCAAACCATGCGCTATCCCGAACTGTTTGATGTCATCGTGATTGGCGGCGGTCACGCCGGCGCCGAAGCCAGTATGGCCGCCGCCCGAATGGGGCTGCGAACTTTACTGCTGACCCACACGATTGAGACGGTCGGCGCGATGAGCTGCAATCCAGCCATTGGCGGAATCGGCAAGGGCCATCTGGTCAGGGAGATCGATGCGCTCGGCGGGATCATGGCCCAGGCGGCTGACCAGGCCGGGATTCAGTTCCGCATTCTCAATCGTCGCAAGGGTCCCGCAGTCCGGGCTACCCGCTGTCAGGCTGATCGGGCGTTGTACAAAGCCGCCGTGCGGAGCCTGATTGAAAACCAGCCTAATTTGCGGGTATTTCAGCAGGCTGCTGCTGATTTGATGATCGAGGGCGACCGCGTGACCGGCGTCGTCACCCAAACCGGCATTCGTTTTAGCGCGGGCGCGGTGGTGCTGACTGCCGGCACCTTTCTGGCCGGGAAGATTCATGTCGGGCTGACCAACTATGAAGGTGGCCGGGCCGGCGATCCGCCTGCTAATGCGTTGGCGGCGCGGTTGCGAGAATTGCCGTTACGAGTCGGGCGACTAAAAACCGGCACTCCGCCCCGCCTGGATGGCCGCAGCATTGACTACTCGCAATTGACCGAACAGCCGGGCGATGATCCCTGTCCGGTGTTTTCCTTTCTCGGTTCCGTCGCTGACCATCCCCGGCAAATCTCCTGCTGGATTACCCACACCAACGAACAGACGCACGACATCATTCGCGGCGGTCTGGACCGGTCGCCACTCTATACCGGCGTGATTGAAGGGGTCGGTCCGCGTTATTGCCCATCGATTGAGGACAAGATTCACCGCTTCGCTGACAAAAACTCGCACCAGATTTTTCTGGAGCCGGAAGGGCTGCATTCTTATGAGTTTTATCCTAACGGCATTTCCACCAGTCTGCCGTTTGATATTCAATATGCGCTGGTCCGTTCAATGAAGGGCCTGGAAAACGCCCATCTCACCCGGCCCGGCTATGCGATTGAATATGACTTTTTTGATCCGCGTGATCTGGATGATTCGCTGCAAACCCGCGCGATTGCCGGCCTGTTTTTTGCCGGCCAGATTAACGGCACCACCGGTTATGAAGAAGCAGCGGCGCAAGGCTTATTGGCTGGACTCAACGCCGGTCTTTATATTAAGGGTGAAGCGCCCTGGCGTCCGCATCGTCACGAGGCCTATCTTGGGGTGTTGATCGACGATCTCATTACCCGCGGCGTCACTGAACCTTACCGGATGTTCACCAGTCGCGCTGAATACCGGTTATTACTGCGTGAGGACAATGCCGATTTGCGCCTGACGGAAACCGGCTATCGGCTGGGACTGGTTAATGATGAACGCTGGCGGTTATTCGAAACCAAGCGTGAAGCCATTGTGCGGGAAAGTCAGCGCTTACGTGATCTCTGGGTGCGTCCGGCCCAAATGAGCGAAGCTGATGCACAGCGGGTTTTACAAACCACGTTGGCAAAAGAAAGTCGAGCGCTGGAATTACTGCGTCGGCCCGAAGTGAGCTATGCCGGTCTGATGAACCTGCCAGGCGTTGGGCCAGGTGAATCTGATCCGCAAGTCGCTGAACAGGTCGAAATTCAGGCCAAATATGCCGGCTACATTGACCGGCAGCAGGACGAGATTGAGCGCCAGCGCCGCCATGAAGAATTGCCCTTGCCGCCTGATCTGGATTATGCCGGGGTTCACGGTCTGACCCGGGAAGTGCGCGAGAAACTGATCCGCCAT
>JAJHPN010000179.1 GCA_020890855.1 Candidatus Contendibacter sp.
AGCGTCATTGATACCTGCCGCCAGCGCGGCTTCTCCCCGTGGCGCTATCTGGAACGCGCCATTGCTGACCGCCGCGTCGGCCAGCCCCTCGCCGCTTTACCTCGGTAGGGGCTCTGAACGACTACGCTGAAGGTGGGTAACGAGCCGAAGATTACGATCCTCGTCCGTTACAACTCCATTTCATGAGTTTGGAGTCGGGAATCGCTGTTGGAGGGCAAAGACCGGAATACTTCGAGATGGGGCAACCCGTCAACATCAAACGCGGAGTATTTGCGGGGCAAGAGGTGTACTCGGCCACCGGGCAAATTTTCGGCCAGTTGCTTATGTATGCGATCCTTTTCCGGGACCGAGATCGCGTGAAATCCGAGGATGAACTGATCGGTGGAAAGAACTATTGGTCTTGGGAGAAGCTCACCCAAGATTTCCTCGATCACCTCTATGGACCGAACATGATGTTCTGGTAAAGATTAAGAGGTCAGGTCTTGTCTTTTGCCAAGCATCAGGTGATCGGTTTACTTGTCTGTGGCGTGGCTACCTTATTAGCCTAACGAAAGCTTGCAGCAGAGCCGGTCCGCTGCAAGCCGGACGTTAGTCAGCACAACCAACACTTCCTCACGGCAACGACCTCAACATGGATACCTCTGCATTCTGGAAACTGGTAGACAAAGCCCGGCGCACGGCTGAAGACGATCCCGAGCAACAGTTGGAAGAACTGACAACTCTTCTGGAGGCGCTGCCCACAGAAGAGATCGTCGAGTTCCACTCTCTCTTCTGCTCCTTCTTTCACGCTTCATATACATGGCCGCTTTGGGGGGCTGCCTACCTCATTGGCGGCGGTTGCTCTGACGACTCGTTTGACTATTTCCGCGGCTGGCTGATCTCCCGAGGGGAAAAGGTATTTGCCGCGGCTGTCGCCGATCCGGACCAGCTTGCATCCATGATCAAGGAAGAAGATCAGGCCATTGATTGCCAGGTCGAGGGGTGGCAGTCGGTCGCTATCGACGCCTGGTGCAAGAAGACCGGCCAGCACTATTCGGCTTTTCCCGCCAGACCGACGGAAGGTCGGCCCGCTGATCCATCGGGCGATCAATGGGCCGAAGAAGATCTCGATCGCCTGTTTCCAAAGCTGGCGAACAGGTTTAACTGAGCGCTGCCTCACCCATCGTTCGAGCCGGCTCAATTCACAGAATTATGCAATGCACCACTGGCGGTCCAAGCCGATGGGCAGGCCTGCCTACCATGTCCCTAACCGCAAGAGCCACGGCCCAACCCATTCACCGAGCGCCCCATGTTTTACGTTCATCAAAGCAACCGGCTGGAAATCCTGACGGAGCGGCTGGCCGATCAGTTACGTCAACCCCTGCGTTCGCCCCTGGCGCAAGAGATCATCATCACCCAGAGCAACGGCATGGCCCGCTGGCTGGCGCTGCGGCTGGCGGACCGGCTGGGGGTTTGCGCCAACCTGAGCTTCCAGTTTCCAGCCACCTTCCTGTGGGAGATGAGCCGGGCGGTGTTGCGCTACCTGCCGCCGGTCTCGGCTTTCGAGAAGCCGGTGTTGATCTGGCGGCTGATGACCCTGCTGCGGGAAATGGAAGACGCGCCCTGTTTTGCCGAACCTCGCGCCTATCTGGGCCAGGGCGATGACGACTTTCGCCGTTACGAACTCGCCAGCCGGCTGGCCGATTGCTTCGATCAATATCTGGTTTACCGTCCAGACTGGATTGGAAAATGGGAAGCCGGCGAGGATGAGCACTGGCAAGCGGAACTGTGGCGGCGGCTAGCCCGCCACGGTGAGGCGCATCGGGTGCAGGTGCAGCAACAGTTCCGGGCTGCGCTGGATCAGGGCAGTTTCAACCCGCGCCAGTTGCCGGAACGGGTGGCGATCGTCGGCATCGCCGCGCTGCCGCCGCTGTATCTGGATTTGCTGGCCGGACTGGCGCGTTATATCGACGTGCATTTGTTTCTGCTCAATCCCTGCCAGGAATACTGGGGCGACATCCGGGCCGAGCGTGATTTGGCGCGACTGGGCGAGGAGACTGACCCGGAAGACATCTACCTGACCGTGGGCAATCCATTGCTGGCTTCACTCGGCAAACAGGGCCGGGATTTTATTGACTGGCTGCAAACTTACCCACGCGCTGAAACCGACGATTTTGCCGAACCCGCCAGCGCCGACCTACTATCGCAAGTGCAGGCCGATATTCTCCATCTGCGCGATCGCGGCAGTGATGACTGCCCCGCGTTGCCGTTGTCGCCGGAAGATCGCTCGGTGCAGATCCATATCTGCCACGGACCGATGCGCGAGGTGGAAGTGCTGCACGATCAACTATTGGCGCTGTTCGAGACTCACCGGGATTTGCACCCTTCGGACGTGATCGTAATGGCCCCGGACATCGCTGTTTACGGGCCGCTGATCGAAGCCGTGTTCGACACCGCGCCCCACGACCGGCGGATTCCGTTCAGCATCGCCGATCAGGGTATTCACGCTGAAAATCCACTGGTCGAGGCGTTCTTTGAACTGCTGGAGATGGGCGGCGGACGATTCGACGCGGTGCAAGTGCTCGGGCTGCTTGAACAACCGGCGGTGCTGCGGCGGTTTGGACTGACCGAGGATGATCTGGAGCTGATCCGCCGCTGGGTGCGCGAAACAGGCATTCGCTGGGGCATTGACGCCGGCGTCAAAACCACCTGGGAATTGCCGGCCACCGCCGAAAATACCTGGCGGGCCGGACTGGATCGGCTGCTGCTGGGCTACGCCCTGCCTGGCGAGGGGCGCGATTTGTACAGCGGCATCCTGCCCTATGACGAAGTGGAAGGCAGCGACGCTCAGGCGCTCGGCGGTTTGCAGAGCTTCGCCGAAGCGCTGTTCGGACTGGACGCCCAGTTACGGGAACACCGCCCGTTAGCCGACTGGGCGACCACGCTGCATGGGGTGCTGGCGCAATTTTTCGATCCCCGCGACCGCGAGGAAAACGAACTGCAACTGATTCGCCGGGCGCTGGAAACCCTGGACGATCACGCCAGCCAGGCAGGGTTTGCTGAACCGGTCACGCTGGCGGTCATTAAATCGGCGTTGCGCGGCCAGTTGAATGCGCCGGAGAGCGGCGCGGCGCGATTTCTGGGCGGCGGCGTGACCTGCTGCGCGATGGTGCCGATGCGCAGCATCCCGTTTCCGGTGGTGTGCCTGATCGGAATGAACGACGACGCTTATCCGCGCCCGCACCGACCGGTCAGTTTCGACCTGATGGCTGACCGCTTCCGGCGCGGCGACCGCTCCCGCCGCCAAGATGACCGCTATCTGTTTCTGGAAACCCTGCTGTCGGCCCGGCGTTGCTTCTATCTGAGCTACGTCGGCCAGAACATCCGTGACAACACCATCTTGCCGCCGTCAGTGCTGGTCGGCGAGTTGCTCGATACGCTGGATCGAGGATTTTATAGTGCTGGCGGCGAACCGGTCAGCGCACAACAGGTGACGCGCCATCCCTTGCAGGCGTTCAGCTGGCGCTATTTCAGCGGCGACGCCCGGCTGTTCAGTTATGCGCAGGAACTGGTGGAGGCCGGGCGGCAGGCCGGGCGCGGCAAGCAGGTTCCCGCAGCGCTGCTGACTGCGGCATTGCCGGAACCGGAACCGGCGCTACACAACGTGACGCTGGAAGATCTGATCCGATTTTTCAAGAATCCCGCCCGCTGGCTGTTGCGGGAGCGGTTAGGTATTCGCCCGGAGGAAGGCCAGGAGGCGCTGGCGACCCGCGAGCCGTTCGTCCTCAATGGGCTGGAAAATTATCAGGTGCTTGAGCAAATGCTGGAATTGCATCTGGATCGACGACCGGCGGCGGAAATTGCGACGATTCTGCGAGCCGAAGGAGCCTTGCCGCACGGTCAGGTCGGCAAGTGCGTATTCACTCAGGCGCAGGAGCGGGTCGCGCGGTTCGCTGGGCGATTGGGGCGAGTATGGCCGCGCCGGGCGCAGGAGCCGCTGGTGATGGATGTGCCGCTCGGCGGGTTCCGCTTGACCGGCCAGATGAGCGGCCTGACCCCGGATGGCTGGGTCGGCTACCGGCTGGCGGGTATGAAAGCCAATGATTATCTGAACCTGTGGCTGCATCATCTGGCCCTGAACGTCGCAACGCCGGACGGGATGACGCCGCAAAGCCATTGGGTCGCGGAGGATCGGGAGGTGCTGCTGGAGCCGGTTGAAGAGGCCGCGGCGCATCTGCAAGCATTGCTGGAGATTTATTGGCAGGGGACGCAACGGCTATTGCACTTCTTCCCGAAAAGCGCACTGGTTTATAGCGACACACTGCGCCAGGATAAGAATCAGGATGCGGACAAAGCCTTGCGGGCGGCGCGGCGCGCCTGGGAAGGGAGCGACTATGGCTACAACCGGGCAGAACGGGACGACGCTTATTATCAATTGGCGTTTCGGGAGACCGATCCGCTGGATGCGGAATTTGTCGAACTGGCGCTGGCGGTCTTTGCGCCGCTCTTCACGCAAGTAAAATAATCCAGCCCCGATGATTGAGTGGCTGCCGATTCGCCGCAATGCCCCGAAGTTCCAACTCGATTCACCGCTTTAAACATCCAGATTCAGCACATCCAGCGCGTTCTGTTCGATAAATTCGCGACGGGGTTCGACCTGATCGCCCATCAGGGTGGTGAACACCTCGTCGGCGGCGACCGCATCCTCGATCCGCACTTGCAGCAGGCGGCGGGTGGCGGGATCCATGGTGGTTTCCCACAACTGATCCGGATTCATCTCGCCCAGACCCTTGTAACGCTGGATATGCTGGCCACGCTTGGCCTCTTCCAGCAGCCAATCCATCATCTCGCGCAACGAGCGGACCTCCTGAACCCGTTCGTTGCGCCGCACCTCCGCGCCACCATCAAACAGGCCGACCAGCTTGACGCCCAACCCGGCCAGACTGGCGTATTCAACGGACTGGAAAAACCCGGCAGCGAGCCGGATACCGCGCTCCAGATTGTGAGTGCGGCGGATGATCACCACGTCGCACCCTTCGCCATCGGTGCGGGATTCAACCACAGCCTGGTAAACGGAACGCTCGCCAGGCCGGTCATTCAGACGACTCACCAACATTTGCGCCCACTGCTCAAGCGCATGACTGTCACCGGACTGCGCCTCATCCAGCGGCGGCAAATGGACGATCTGTTCCAGCACTGCGCTGTCATAGCGACGGGAGAGTCGCTGAATCAGCGCGGTAGCCTTCATGTAATCACGGGCCAGACGCTCCAGCGCCTTGCCGGTTAATGGCGCAATCACGTTCCTGGGCGTCAGCGCGGCCTCATCGAGCGCCGCCCGCAATAGGTTTTCCGATAGATCCGCATCATCCTTGACATAGTTTTCCTGCTTGCCTTTCTTGACCTTGTACAGCGGCGGCTGGGCAATATAAATATGTCCACGCTCAATCAATTCCGGCATTTGCCGGTAAAAAAACGTCAGTAGCAACGTGCGGATATGCGAGCCATCCACATCAGCGTCGGTCATGAGAATCACGCGGTAATAACGCAGTTTATCGGGATTGAATTCCTCCCGGCCAATCCCGCAGCCCAACGCCGTAATCAGCGTCCCCACTTCTGCTGAAGCCAGCATTTTGTCAAACCGGGCCTTTTCCACATTCAGGATTTTGCCCTTCAGCGGCAGAATCGCCTGAAACCGCCGATCGCGGCCCTGCTTGGCGGAACCGCCGGCGGAGTCGCCTTCCACTAAAAACAGCTCTGACAAGGCCGGGTCTTTTTCCTGGCAATCTGCCAGTTTGCCTGGCAACCCGGCGATGTCCAGCGCTCCTTTGCGGCGCGTCATTTCCCGGGCGCGACGGGCGGCTTCCCGGGCGCGGGCGGCGTCAATAATTTTGCCGGTAATGGCTTTAGCCTCGCCGGGACTTTCCAGCAGAAACGCTTGCAGTTTCTCCGCCACGACTGACTCGACGACCGGCCTCACCTCGGACGACACTAGCTTGTCCTTGGTTTGCGAGGAAAATTTCGGATCGTGCAGTTTGACCGACAACACAGCGGTCAGCCCCTCGCGAGCGTCATCGCCGCTGGTTTCAACCTTGGCCTTTTTCAGAATTCCTTCCGCATCCATGTATTGATTCAGGGTGCGGGTTAATCCGCCGCGCAGTCCAGCCAGATGAGCGCCGCCGTCGCGTTGCGGGATGTTGTTGGTAAAACAGAACACGTTTTCCTGGTAGGAATCATTCCATTGCATCGCCAGTTCGACCTGCATGTTGTCGCGGACCGTATTCAGATAAAACACGCTGTCATGCAATGGCGTTTTATTGCGGTTGAGATGTTCGACAAAAGCCTTGATGCCGCCCTGATATTCAAAAACATCTTCCTTGTCAGTGCGCTTGTCGCGCAGGCGGATGCAGATGCCGGAATTGAGAAAAGAGAGTTCGCGCAGCCGTTTTGCTAAGATGTCGTAATGAAAATCGATATTGGTGAATATAGTAGAACTGGGCTTGAACCGGATTTCAGTGCCGGTTAAATCAGTGTCGCCCGTGACCCGCAGCGGCGCTTGCGGATTGCCTAGCCGGTACTCCTGCTGATGGACCTTGCCATCGCGGCGGATGGTCAGTCGCAAAAACTCGGACAGGGCGTTAACCACGGAAATTCCGACTCCATGCAGACCGCCGGAGACCTTGTAGGAGCGATCGTCAAACTTACCACCCGCATGCAACACCGTCATGATGACTTCAGCGGCGGAACGGCCCTTGGAATGCTCGTCGGTGGGAATGCCGCGTCCATTGTCCACCACCGTGATTGACTGATCAGCGTGAATAGTGACGCTGATTTCGGTGCAATAACCGGCCAGCGCCTCATCAATCGAATTGTCCACCGCCTCGAAAACCATGTGATGCAGGCCAGTGCCATCATCAGTGTCGCCGATGTACATGCCAGGCCGCTTGCGCACTGCGTCCAGTCCTTCCAGGACCGTAATGCTCGATGAGGTGTAGGACGAATCGTTCATAAATCCCGCTTCCCAAGTCCGAAAAAGGCGCAAATTATACACCCTGGCGGGCCTGGCCGGGGGGCGGTCGAGCGAGCCTCAGGCCCGCGCCTGGCTTTAAGTCTTTCCGTGTCGTCCGTGAATAACGGCTAAAGAAAATTTTCCGCCGGTCCCGGTCGACCAAACAGATAACCCTGGAAAGCATGGCACCCATTGCAGGTGAGAAAATCGCGCTGGGCCTCGGTTTCGACCCCTTCGGCGATGACCGCCAATCCCAGGCTCTGCGCCAGCGCCACGATGGTGCGGGCAATGGCGGCATCGTTGGGATCAGTCAGGATATCCCGCACAAAGGATTGGTCGATCTTCAATTGATCCAGTGGCAGGCGCTTCAGGTAGGCCAGCGAGGAATAGCCGGTGCCAAAATCGTCCAGAGAAAAACCCACGCCCCAGGCTCGCAGCGCGGTCATCTTGGCGATGATGTCCTCCATGTTGGCCACCAGCAGGCTCTCGGTCAGTTCCAGCTTGAGTTTTTCCGGGTTCGCGCCGCTGTGATCGAGCACCGCCCGCACCTGGGCTACGAAATCCGGATGCCGGAACTGGCGGGCGCTGACATTGACGGCCAAGGTCAGGTGCGCCATCTCCGGTTGGGCTGCCCAAACGGTCAATTGCTTACAGGCCGTTTCCAGCACCCAGTGGCCCAGCGGCAGGATCAGCCCGGTCTCCTCGGCCAGCGGAATGAACTCCGCCGGGGAAACCATGCCGCGTCGGGGATGCCGCCAGCGCACCAGCGCCTCGGCTCCGATCAGACCGCCAGCGCTATTCACCTGGGCCTGGTAGTAGAGCAGAAATTGACCCTCTTGCACGGCATCGCGCAGGTCGACCTCGAGAACGGCGCGGGCAGTGACCGCCGCCTGCATCGCCGGATCGAAGAAACGCATGGTGTTGCGCCCCGCCGCCTTGGCCTGGTACATGGCGAAGTCCACCCGCTTCAGCAGTTCGGCCACGCTTTCCTGATAACCATTGAACAGGGTGATGCCGATACTGGAGGTGCTGTAATGCTCATCACCGGCCAGCAGATAGGTTTGGGTCAGCAAGGCGAGAAGGTTCTGGCCAACGGTCTCCACCTGGCGGGCGGCTTCACCCGGAATGTCGCTCAGGTTTTCCAGCATCACCACAAACTCGTCGCCACCCAGCCGGATCACGGTTTCGCTCTCGCACTTATAGTCGATCAGCCGCTGGGCGACCTGTTGCAGCAGCAGGTCGCCCATGCCATGACCCAGGGTATCGTTAAGGGTCTTGAAATTGTCGAGATCGATCAGCAGCAGGGCGCCATGCCGCTGACTGCCGGCGCTGGCGGCTAAAGCCTGTTTCAAACGTTCCAGCAGGAGTTGCCGGTTGGGCAGTTGGGTGAGGGGATCGTAGAAAGCCAGATACTTGATCTTATCCTCGGCGGCTTTGCGTTTGGTAATGTCAATCATCGTCCCTACATAATGAGTGACTGCACTACTGTTATCCTTGACTGCGGTAATGGTGAGCCATGCTGGAAAGATTTCGCCATTCTTGCGCCGGTTCCAGATTTCACCTTGCCATGTTCCATGCTGGAGAACGCTCTCCCACACCGCCCTATAAAAATCGGCGTCGTGGCGATTGGATTTGAGAAGACGCGGCTGCTGACCTACAGCATCCTCGGCGGAATAACCGGTTGTTTCCGTGAAAGCCTGGTTAACCCGCAGAATTTTGTTATTGGCGTCAGTAATGATAATGCTTTCCTGCGCTTCAAAGGCAGTGGCGGCAATTCGCAATTCTGCCTCAACCCACTTGCGCTCGGTAATGTCCACATGATGCCAGAGACGCCCATAGCGTTGTCCATCAATAAAGACTGGGATAAAGTCCCGGACATGCAGTCGGCCTCCCTGCATGAGCAATTCTTCACCTCTGACCGGCTGGCCTCGCGCAATGATATCCTGAATGCGTAAAAGTGCATCAGTCGGATCAGCATAAATTTGGTGGGTTTTCTGGATCATGTCCCGCGCACTCAACCCACGCAGACTCTCTGGATTTTCCGCCAGTTTAAATAAATCACAGAATGCCTGATTAACAAACTCGATTCGATCATCTTCATCTTCCGAAACCAGCAGCACTCCGGCATACAGACTGGAAATCAGGGTATCCATCCGCTGAAGAGTAATTCGTAATTGCTCTTCCACTCGTTTGCGTTCGGTAATATTGCGGGCAATGCTCAGTACTCCAATTAACTTTCCCGCCATATCCAACATGGGCGTCTTGACGGTTTCAAATAAACCGCCGTAACCATTACCAGTAAAAGATATCCATTCTTCATTGACGCTGGATTTGCCTGCCAACACGGTCTTCTGATCATAATCACGCAAAATATCCGCACGTTCCTTGTCCATAAATTCGTAGTCGGTCTTGCCAAGAATTTCCGCCTGCGTCAATCCGATCAAGCGTTCAAATTGCGGATTACAACTCAAATAACAGCCGTTTCCATCTTTAACCCAAAGGGGATCAGGGAGGGTTGCAAATATGGCTTCTAATTGACGGCGCACCGCAGTTGCTTCGCCAGTACGCTGAACCACCAGCGCCGCCAGTCCTTGCTGATGCGTTTTCAACTCAACCAGCACCTTTGCCAAATAAGCCAGCAGCAGGCTAATCAGCAGGCCCAACGCAGTCTTGAGCATGAATCCGAGCGGATCGCTCCAGCCTTGAATGGGACTGACGCCCAGTATCCAGCACCCGTTAGGCACCCGTAAGGTTCGCTCCACCGGATCGATAAGGGCGTTGGGTGAAGATGCGGCGATTGTGACTGTTTCATGACTATCGGGATGAGTGCGCCATAGCTGGTAGGAAAAACCCCGCTCGACCAATTGAGGGAGTCGTGCCGGATCGAGCGCTTCAGGAAACCGAATCACCACATTGGTGAATCCCCAGAAATCCGGCTGGCCGCCATTGGCGTCGTTCAAAAACACCGGCAATCGTCCCACCGCACCCAGTCCGCCCTCGACCAGTTCAAACGGTCCAGCCAAGGTGAGTTGGCCGGTATTCCGGGCGATCCAGGCTTCCCTGCTTTGCGCTGGATCCTGCAATTGGTTAAAACCAATAGCTTTTTCATTACCGGCCAGCGGCGCGATCTGTTGAATGACGCCATTGGGCGACAGGTTCAAGTTGGCGACGCCTGGGTAAAACGGCAGGATTTGGGTCGCTACCGCTTCGAAATCGTGGATTGCGCCATGACCCTGATGAAGCAGCGCGGCCAAAGCATAAGTAGCAGACAGAGCGTGTTCGATATGCCGCTCAACAGCTTGTGCGTAGTCACCGGCCAACTCGGCGACCCGCAATCGTTCTTCCTCCAGCCGATACTGATCCAGACGCCAGATCACGCTGGCTGCAGCGCCTGAGGCAAGCAAAAAAACCAGCATCGCCGCAGCCCACGGCTGAGCGAGACTATGGCGATAGAAACGAAGCATCGCGATGATGTTCAATCAGGATGGGGCTTTTTGGCAATCTGGCTATTTATAGCGTGATTGCCCTCCGGTCAGGAGTCAACCGGGGGAGACGGTTATTTCGCCGTCGGCAAGGTGAACAACCCGCGCCTGGCGCCACGAAGCGGCGTCCAGCAATTCCGGCTCCAGAGCGGTGACAAACAGTTGGGCATCCCGCTCAGCCAAAGTCTGCATGACCCGTTTCCGATTGCCGGCGTCCAGTTCCGCCGGCAGGTCGTCAACCAGCAGGGCACAGGAGTCTCCAGTATGGAGCATGTACAATTCCGCCTGCGCCAGCACCAGGGCGATCACCAGTAATTTTTGCTGGCCCCGGGACAATGCCTCGGCCAGTGGCCGCTCGGCGATGCGGAGCATGAAATCGGCCCGGTGCGGCCCGATCCGGGTATAGCCCTGCCGGCGATCCTGATCGCGCCCATCTCGCAACCAGTCGGCAAACCCCCGCGTAGACGGCTCTACAGGCCAACCACGGCGATAATTAACCTGGACCCTATCCATGACCAGGGTTTCGGCGACTAACGGCTCCAAGGTCATTCCCAGCGCCTTGCAGAAGGTTTCGCGCCGCTGGTCAAGAAAGGTGGCCGCCACCGCCAGTTCGCCATCCCAGGCATCCACCGTCCGGTTGGCGGAGCCCGCCCGCAAGGCGGCGTTGCGGTGGCGCAAGGCGATGTCATAGCGTCGCCAGGCGTCGAGAAAGCCAGGCTCGGCGTGAAACAGTCCCCAATCCATGAATCGCCGCCGCAATTGCGGCCCATCCTCCAGCAGGCGGTGACTGTCGGGATTCAGCAGCAGCACGGGGGCTTGTCGGGCCAGTTCGGCGAGCGACCGGGTCGGAAGGCCGCTGATGCGGGCAGTCAGGTTGCGGGCGTCGCGTTCGACGCCGACCGGGATACGCCGACCATCGCCGCCGGTCATCATCGCCACGATCCGGAATGCCGTCGCGCCGGTCTGGATCAGGTCGCGCGGCTGGCGGGTGCGGAACGACCGGCCACGCCCCAGAAAGTACAACGCCTCCAGCAAGCTGGTCTTGCCGGAGGCGTTGGGGCCAATGATGAGATTCAGGCCAGGGCCGCAGGGGAGGCTGATTTGCCGCAGGTTGCGAAACCCGGCGATGTCCAGGGCGGCAACCCTCATCCCGATTTCAACGCCTTGATCGCCAATTGCAGGGTTGCCCTCACAACCGCATGGGCATGATGACGTGCTTGCTGTCGCCGCCTTCGGCTTCCTCGATCAGGCAACTGCTGGAGGCGTCGGAGAAGGACAGCTTGGCCAGCTCGCCGTTGAGCGCGCCCAAGGCGTCGAGCATGTAGGTCACGTTAAAGCCGATCTCCATCGGCCCGCCGGTGTAGTTGATTTCAATCTCCTCTTCGGCTTCCTCCTGATCGGAATTTTTGGTTTGCGCCCGCAGAATCCAGTCTTCGAGTTGCAGCCGAACCCCCTGGCTCTTGTCGTTGAGGACAATGCCAGTGCGGGCCAGGGCGCTGCGCAGCAGCATCCGATCGGCGATCACCACCCGACCGCCTTCGCGGGGAATGACCCGCTGATAGTCGGGAAACTTGCCGTCGATCAGCTTGGAGGTGAAGCGAATGTCGCCCAGAGTCAGCCGGATATGGTTCGGGCTGAGCGTCAAGCCTGCCTCGGCGTCGCTGTCGGTCAGCAGCCGCATCAACTCCATCACGCCCTTGCGCGGCACGATGACCTGACGCGGCTCGGCTACCTCGGCTTCAGTCGGCAACTCCTGGAAGGCCAGCCGGTGGCCGTCGGTCGCGACCAGCCGGATGATTCCAGAACTGACTTCCAGCAGCAGACCGTTGAGGTAGTAGCGCACGTCCTGCTGGGCCATCGCAAAGTGGGTGCGCTCGATCAGGTTGCGCAACGCGCCCTGCGGCAGGCGGATCTCGCCTTCCAGCGGCAGGTTTTCCAGGGTGGGAAAGTCGCTGGCCGGCAGGGTGGCCAGCGTGAAGCGGCTCCGCCCGCACCGCACCGTGGCCTTGTCGCCATCCACGCTCAGGGTCACGGTGGCTTCTTCCGGCAGGGCGCGAAGGATGTCATGCAGTCGGCGGGCGGGAAGGGTGATGGCGCCGGGAATTTCAACCGGTAGGTCCAGCTTGGCCGACAGTTCCACTTCGAGATCCGTTGCGGTCAGGGTCAGGGTCTGCCCGGTAGCCGTCACCAGCACGTTGGTCAGGATCGGCAACGTCTGCCGACGCTCGACGGCGCCGATGACTGATTGCAGCGGTTTGAGCAAATGCTCGCGCTTGGCTTCCAGTTTCATGAGTTCTCCGGATGAATTCACAGGTCCCCGGTTTCGTTCCGAGGCGGCCAAATCCTGACTGAAGTCAGGGGTCGTTAAAATTTATCTTCTTTGGAAAGGCCCGATTTTCACGGCGCTCAATAACAGATCTTCTTTTTATAAATATTAAAAGATTATTATTATTAGCAAGGGCATTTTCTGTGGATAACTTTTTTTTATTGTTTATTATCAGGTTATTACACGGTTTTTGCCTGTGGATAAGTCTGTGGATAACCTGTGGATAAGTCGATTTTCCTGTGGATAACTTTTTGGGGCGAAAAGTTATCCACAAAGTTATCCACAGGTTTTGCCGACTTATCCACAGAAATGGCAAAGTTATCCACAGACTTATCCACAGGCGGTTTTTAGGATTTTCTGCAATTATCTTAAAACTTTTAGTCGAACCTGGAAATATATCCGTAATTTACAGCATATCTGATTGATATTATTTTATTTTACGAAACCGTTTACAGTCTGTTTTTTCTAAACAGCGGCTTATCCCGCTGTTTTACGATTCAACATAATGATATTACTTAATTTTATGAAATGTTTTACAAACAGTTAAAATGGCTGTCGAACCCGGCTTGAAAAGTTATTCCACTTATCCACAGCAGTTATCCACAGGCATTTCTCTAGTTGGTGAGGGTTGTGAACAAATTGGTGTAATCATCACGGATCTGCGGGTCACAATTCTGGAGTTCGCGAATCTTCCGGCAGGCGTGCAACACGGTGGTATGGTCGCGTCCACCGAACGCTTCGCCAATCTCTGGCAGACTGAATGTCGTCAATTCCTTGGTCAGGGTCATCGCCAGTTGTCGTGGCCGGGACAAGGTGCGCAACCGGCTGTTGGACAGCAGATCACTGACCGGAATCTTGTAGTAGTCCGCCACAGTTTTCTGAATGTTTTCAATGGTGACCAGCTTATCTTGCAAGGTCAGCAGATCAATTAGCACCTCTTTGACGAAGCTGATGGTAATGAGCTTGCCGGTGAACTGGGCGTTGGCGTACACCCGCCGCAAGGCTCCTTCCAGTTCGCGGACGTTGGAGCGGATTCGCTGGGCGATAAAGAACGCGACTTCGTCGGGCAGATTGAGTTGGGTTTGCTCCGCCTTGCTCTTGAGGATCGCGACCCGGGTCTCCAGTTCCGGCGGCTCGACCGCCACGGTCAGACCCGAGCCAAACCGCGACTTGAGCCGGTCTTCCAGTCCGGCGACTTCCTTGGGATAGCGGTCGCAGGTCAGGATCACCTGCTGGCGGCTTTCAAGCAAGCTATTGAAGGTATAGAAAAATTCCTCCTGGGAACGCTCCTTGCCGGCCAAGAACTGCACATCGTCAATCAGCAAAGCATCCAGCGACCGGTAGCGGCGCTTGAACTCGTTAATGGCGTTGTGTTGCAGCGACCGCACCATGTCGGCTACGAAGTATTCGCAGTTCTGGTAAACCACTTGCGCTTCCGGGTTGCGCTCACGCAGCATGTTGCCGACGGCATGGATGAGGTGGGTCTTGCCTAGCCCGGTGCCGCCGTAAATAAACAGTGGATTATAGGCCTTGCCGGGGTTCTGGGCGACTTGCAGGCAGGCGGCGCGGGCAATCTGGTTGGAGTTGCCCTCGACGAAGGTGGCAAAGCTGAAGTCAGGATTAAGAACGCCGCTTTTCAACAGTTCGGCGGTTTCCAGGCTGGTTTCGCCTACAGGTTCCACCAGTGGCGCATCAACCGGAACCGACTGATCTGGCGGGGCAGTCGGCGCGGCCCCACTGCCGATTTCCAGCATGACCTGTGGCGTTTGTCCGGGCCGCAAGCGCGCCAGCGCAGCCTGGATCTGGGCTAGATGATGTTTTTTGACCCAGTCCAGCACAAAGCGGTTGGGGGCTAACAGGCGCAGAACGTCATTCTCTTCCTGCGCTTGCAAGGGCCGAATCCAGGTGCTCAACTGGTGTTCGGATAATTCGTGTTCCAGGCACGCCTGGCAAGCTTTCCACAGGGCGTGGTCCACACGCGCTCCTCAGTGCTGACGACACTCGGCGAAAAGCGCAGTTTAGTCATCCGCTGGTGAGTTATCTACTGGCGCAGCGCTTGCAAATCCGCCCCTGAATCAGTAATTTTGCTGGTTTAGTCAAAACGAACGGCCCGCCGGCCTCCTTCCGCCTTTTCTGAACCCTCCCCAAGGAATCTCCATGAAGCGCACATTTCAGCCCAGCATCATTCACCGCAAGCGCACTCACGGGTTTCGCGCCCGGATGGCTACCAAAGGTGGCCGTCGGGTGATCCAGGCCCGCCGCGCCAAGGGCCGCGCCCGGCTTACGCCCTAAACCATGACCAGCGGCGCGTCGTTTCCGCGCCGCGTCCGGCTGACGGGCCGCAATGCCTTCGCCGACGTGTTCGCCCAGCCGATCAAATCCAGCGACCGCTATTTCACCGTGCTGGCTCGCGCCAACGCTCTGCCGCATCCCCGCCTCGGCCTGGCCATTTCCCGCAAAGTCGCCCGGTCTGCCGTCGTCCGTAACCGGATCAAGCGAGTGACGCGAGAGAGTTTTCGCCAGCATCAGCAGCAACTGGGCGGTCTCGACTGCGTAGTCATGGGCCGGGCCGGCATAACGGCGTTGCAGGACAACGCGGTCTTGTTTGCGGCGCTGCAACGGCACTGGCAAAAGTTGTCGCGGTCATGCGCACCCTCCTGATCGCGCTGATCCGCATTTATCAGTGGTTAATCAGCCCGTGGCTGGGCAACCACTGCCGGTTTTATCCGAGTTGCTCCGAATACGCCCGCGCAGCCATTGAGCGCCATGGGGTTTGGCGCGGCGTCTGGCTGGCGATCCGCCGCCTGCTGCGCTGTCATCCCTGGCATCCCGGTGGCGTCGACCCTGTTCCCGAATCTTTTCCGAAGGATCGTTGATGGAAAACCAACGTTTGTTGCTGTTTGCCGCCTTGGTGTTCGTGCTGTTTATGCTCTGGCAAAACTGGCTGGGGTTTCAGGCCATCAAGCATCCGCCGCCGGCGCCGCCGGTCGCGACTGCTCCGGTCGGTTCGACGCTTGGCCAGCCGGCGCTGATTCCTGGCCAGGATGTGCCGACGGCCGCGCCGCTTGCCAACCCGGGACTGCAAGCCTTGGGCGGCGGTCAGCGGGTGCGAGTAACTACTGACCTGTTCGAGGCCGAGATTGACACGATAGGCGGCGATCTGCGTCAGGTGGGTTTACGCACTTATCCCGAATCGATCCAGCAGCGCGATCAGCCCTTCCTGTTGCTCAAGGATCGTGGCGCAGAGATCTTTATTGCCCAATCCGGTCTGCTGGCGCGGAACAATGAACCGGCGCCCAATCATTACGCGCCGTTCACCGCTGATCAGAGCGAGTACCGGCTGGCCGATGGACAGGATACGCTGGAAGTGCCGCTGCATTGGACTGATCCGTCCAGGCTGAAAGTCACCAAAATTTACACTTTCCGGCGCGGTAGTTTCCTAGTGGAGCTGAACCAGCGGGTGGAGAACGGCGGCGCTGGCGATTGGCAGGGCAGTCAGTACCGACAGTTCCAGCGCACTCCGCCCAAGACCAGCAACAGCTACTTTGGCGGTGGAGTCGTGACCTACACCGGTGCGGTCGTTTCGACCCCGGAGCAGCGTTACGAAAAAATTTCCTTCGATAACATCGCCAAGAAGGAACTGAATCAGACCGTTAAGGGCGGCTGGATTGCGATGATTCAGCATTACTTTCTTGGCGCGTGGATTCCTGGATCGGGCGAAACCGACAGCTTTTACACCCGGGTGGTGGGCGGCAACCGCTATGTGGTCGGCATGACCGGCATGGAGCAGACCGTGCCGGCTGGCGCGACCGGCGATTTCCGCACCGGGCTGTACATCGGGCCGAAACTGCCCAGTGTATTGGCCGAGACTGCGCCCAATCTGCAACTGACCGTGGATTACGGCATGTTGACCATTATTGCCGAGCCGCTGTTCTGGTTGCTGAAAGCGATTCACGCCATTGTTGGCAATTGGGGCTGGGCGATTATCTTCCTGACCATCCTGATTAAGCTGGCCTTCTACAAGTTATCGGAAACCAGTTACCGCTCCATGGCGAATATGCGGCGGCTGGCCCCCGAACTGACTCGGCTCAAGGAGATGTACGGCGACGATAAGCAGAAGATGAATGAAGCGATGATGGGCCTGTACAAGAAGGAAAAGGTCAATCCGCTGGGTGGTTGCTTGCCGATTCTGGTGCAGATTCCGGTGTTTATTGCGCTGTATTGGGTACTGGTTGAAAGTGTGCAATTACGCCAAGCGCCATTTATGCTGTGGATTCAGGATATGGCGATCCCCGATCCCTATTATGTGCTGCCGTTAATTATGGGCGTCACCATGTTTGTTCAGCAGAAACTGAGTCCTGCCCCGCCCGATCCCATTCAGGCCAAGGTGATGATGGCGCTGCCGATCGTTTTCACTTTCATGTTCCTGTGGTTCCCGGCAGGATTAGTGCTGTACTGGGTGGTGAATAACATGCTGTCGATTGCCCAGCAGTATGTCATTACCAAGCGGGTAGAGTCAGGAGCTGATGCGGCGGCAGTGGCCAAAGCCAAGGAAGAACCGGGCTGGTTCGGTAAACTGCTGGATCAGAACCGCCAGAAGCTGGTTGCGACGATAAAGAAAGCGTGGCCTGCAAAAAAACCGGACCTTAACAAGCGCCGGAAGTGATCAGCCCTTAGCCACGGAAAAACACGGAAAAACACGGAAAGGGCTTTTTCAGCCTCTTCTTTGTTCTTCCGTGGTCAAAAATGAATGACACTATCGCCGCTATCGCTACTCCGCCTGGACGCGGCGGAATTGGCGTAGTGCGGGTCTCTGGCCCACTCAGCGCTGTGATTGCCGAGGCGGTATGCAGCGCCCTCCCTTCTCCCCGACAAGCCACATTCCGACGGTTTCGCGCCCGCAATGGCGAGACGCTTGACCAAGGCATTGCTCTGTATTTTCCAGCCCCCCGTTCTTTTACCGGCGAAGACGTACTGGAGTTGCATGGTCATGGCGGTCCCGTCATCATGGATTTACTGCTCAAACGAGTGGTGGAACTGGGCGCCCGACTGGCCCGGCCCGGTGAATTTTCCGAACGGGCTTTTCTTAATGACAAGCTTGATCTGGCTCAGGCCGAAGCGGTTGCGGATCTGATCGCCAGCACCACGGCGGAAGCTGCCCGCGCTGCGCTGCATTCATTGCAAGGCGATTTTTCGCAACGGATTCACGCGCTGGTTGAGGCATTGATTCAATTGCGATTATATATCGAGGCCGCGATTGATTTTCCCGAAGAGGAAATTGATTTTCTGGCGGATGGGGTAATTGCCGCCCGTCTGAACAAATTACGTGATCAATTGAGTGTTTTGCAGACGGCTGCTGGACAAGGCCGGTTATTGCGCGACGGCATGACGGTAGTGATTGCTGGGCGACCGAATGCGGGTAAATCGAGTCTGCTGAATCAACTGGCGGGGCGGGAGACGGCCATTGTTACCGATATTCCCGGCACTACCCGCGATGTCCTGCGCGAACTGATCAGCATTGACGGAATGCCGCTGCATATCATTGACACGGCTGGCCTGCGTGACAGCCCTGATGTCATCGAGCAGGAAGGAGTGCGTCGGGCCTGGGCGGAAATAGGCAATGCTGACCGGATTTTGCTGCTGGTGGACGACCGGGAGGGATTTGCTGCAGAAGATCACACAGTCCGGGAGCAGTTGCCGGCGGCGACCGGCGTGACGGTGATTTATAACAAGATTGATTTGAGTGGCCGGGAGCCGGTAGTGCGAACCGCCGCGTGGGGTCATGAGTTGTGGTTGTCGGCAAAAACGGGTGCGGGGCTGGAGTTATTGCGCGAGCATTTGAAAAGCTGTATGGGTTACCACAGTGGCGATGGTGGGATTTTTATGGCTCGTCGTCGGCACTTGGACGCATTGGAACGGGCGGAAATGGCGTTAGCCGCAGCAGATGATCAATTGACAATCCGCGCTGGAGAATTAGCTGCTGAAGAATTAAGGGAGGCACAGAATGCGCTTGCTGAAATTACCGGTGAATTTAGCACTGAGGATTTGCTGGAGCGAATTTTCAGCAGTTTCTGTATTGGAAAGTGAAGTCACTTCCAGTCGAGTAAAATTCTGTTTAATTGACTCAATAATCTGCTTGATTCTGATAGAGTTGTTTGTTTCATAGAGTCCATTGCGGTACACTGAAAGCCAGCTTCAAGCGAGTCAAAATTTAAGACCATAGTCAACATGGACTCGAAAAGCTTGGCGATTTTGACTCACAGGAGATGGCAGCCATGGCGCTGACCGATACCCAACTCAAGGCACTCAAGCCCAAAGCCAAGTCCTACATCGTGACAGATGGCGATGGGTTGTATATCGAGGTTATTCCTACAGGGGGCATTTGCTGGCGTTACCACTACCGCCTTCATGGGAAGCAGGAGAAAGTCAGTCTTGGCCGGTATTCCGAGCTTTCTCTCAAGGCAGCGCGGCAGAAGCGAGCCGAACTGGCGACGCTGGTGGCCCAGGGTCAATCGCCCGCCCAACAGAAGCAGCAGATCAAGGCAGAATGGACTACTGCGCTGACCGTTCGGGAGTTCGCTGCTCAATGGATGAAGGAAGTGGTGCAGCGAGTCCGCAGGAATCCCCGAATTATCGAACTCTATTTGGAATCAGACATTCTTCCGGCCATCGGGGATAAGCGCCTGCGCGACGTCACCCCGTTGGATGTACAACCCATCGTGTTCCGCAAACGGGATGGGGGCCGGGAAAAGGCGGCGGCGCTGTTGCGCAGTATCCTCAAACGCCTGTTCGATTACGCCATGGCGCAAATTCTGATCGAACATAATCCCATCGCCAGTTGGCCCGCCCGATTTGTCACCACCATGACTTCCCGCGACCGGGCGCTGGAAGCTACCGAAATCCGCACGTTCCTGATCGAGCTTTACCAGAGCAACATTGCCCGCCGTAGCAAACTGACGCTTCATCTGCTGCTGTTGACCTTGGTGCGCAAGGGAGAACTGACGCGGGCGCGTTGGGAACACCTCAATTTCGACGTGGGCGAGTGGCTCATCCCCTCGGAAAATTCGAAGACCGATAAGCCGCATGTGGTCTATCTCGGCCGTCAAGTCATCGAGTTGTTCCGTGAATTGCAGATGCTGGCAGGTGATTCCGAATGGGTATTGCCGGGCCGGGTCTGAGGTGGACCCCGTCAATCTCGTTGACCGTCTTCCGGCCTGCTAGCGCTTCCATCGCGACCTTCGCCTTGAACTCGGCACTGAACACTTTCCTCTGCATCTCGCTACCTTTTCCTCAGAGTGTTTACGTTGCAGAGTACCACCTGATTTGCCTGTCCCAAATTCGAGGCCCATTATAGCCTACTTCCAATTCTATAACACCGAGCGTCCGCACCAAGCACTGAACCATCGGACGCCAGCCCAAGTCTACGGCAACCCATCACTTCAGCACGCAGCGTGATGAGTAATTTCTAACCCAGTGTGGCTTCTATCTTAAATCGCCCAATTTCTGGGCTTGATTAAGGGGTCCACCTCAATCTATCCGTTCTCAATTAGACTATGGAGCGATTTTAACTGAGATCGGAGAGGCGGATGGGAATGGTTCGGCAATTGGCGATAGCAATCGAACGAGAGTTACGTGAACCTCGCTCGACGTTGCGTCAGACCGTGGCGACGAAGGTGGCCACGGCGGAGGCGACAATCCTCGAAACGCAGACCTCAGATACTATAGAACTGGCGAATCGGTTACCGCCGGAACGGCAGGATATGCGCGTGCGGTGGCTGTGGCGGTTATTGAAGAATCCGTTGCTGTCGAGTTCGAAAACTGAAGCGCCAACCGATCCGAACCATTGGAGCTTTAAGAAATCATCGAGAACGACGGGGGGGATGGCCGCCAGAGCGCTGGTAGCGGCGATGGCCTGGCTGCTGTCGACTTCGGCGGTAGCCGCAGAGTTCAAAGTTCTCGTCGTAATGAGCTACGAGGAAGACAACCCTTGGGTCAAGGAAATCCGCGAGGGGATCGAAGGAGTGCTCTCCCCGTCAAGCGAGACCCGCTATTTCTACATGAATACGAAAGCCGATCGCGCCAACGGACCGAAACGTGCGGAAGAAGCCTATGCCTTGTTCCAACAGTTCCAGCCCGACGGCGTGAT
>JAJHPN010000364.1 GCA_020890855.1 Candidatus Contendibacter sp.
CGCCATAATTGCCGACCTGCTTGATGACCACCGCCATCCAGTCATTGGCCAGCCCGAAGTCCTTGCCCTTGTCGCCTTCCACGCCGAGCAGGCGCTTGATGTCGGGATTGGTGGATTTCTTCATCTCATCAACATTTTTCGAGGTGATGCCCGCTTCCTCGGCGTTGACCATGACAAACAGCGTCCATTTGACGATATCGAACCACTCGTCATCGCCGTGGCGGACCACCGGTCCCAACGGCTCCTTGGAGATAACTTCCGGCAACACAACGTAGTCATCCGGCTTGGCCAGTTTGATCCGCTGGGCATAAAGCTGCGACTGATCGGAGGTCAGCACGTCACACCGGCCCGCTTCCAGCGATTTGGCGCTCTCGTCAGACTTGTCGTAGCTGATCGGGGTCAGCTTCAGCTTGTTGGCGCGAAAGTAGTCGCTCAAATTTAATTCCGTCGTGGTGCCGGCCTGGACGCAGACCGTGGCCCCGTCAAGTTGCTTGGCGCTCTTGACCCCGAGTTTCTTGTTGACCAGAAAGCCCTGGCCGTCATAGTAGGTCACGCCGGTAAAATGCAGCCCCTGGGCGGAATCGCGGCTGGAAGTCCAGGTGGTGTTGCGCGACAGCACGTCGATTTCGCCCGATTGCAGCGCGGTCAGGCGTTCCTTGGCGGTCAGCGGGGTAAACTTGACCTTGGCCGGATCGCCAAAGATCGCGGCGGCGATGGCGCGGCAAACATCAACGTCGATGCCGTTATAGTTACCCTTTTCGTCGGCGTACGAGAAGCCCGGCAGACCGTCGCTGACGCCGCATTTGATGAAGCCGCGCGCCTTGACGGCATCGAAGGTTTTACCGGCGTAGGCGGTTCCCGCAGCGGTTAGCAGTACGGCGGCGGCAGTAGCAGTCAGCGCTTTAACTCGGTTCATGCGGCGTTTCCTCGGTGGATGAGATTGAAGCCTGTTAAGTTTTAGCTGGAATTGGGCAAAAAAGGTAGCAGGAAGCGGCGAATGCTGAAAGCAGGGCGGTTGATCCCGCTGATTTCCAAAATAATGAGGTTGATAATCCCTTGTCCGCAATTATGCAGCGCCGACCGGCCTTTTTAACATGACCCTGCGGGTCTTGCTGACGCGTGGTCTGTCCAACGTCCGCGATGCCATCGCCTTGATTCATCAAGCGATGGCCTCCGGCGAGTTTTATCTGGGCGCGGCGTATCCAACCGAACTGACCCCGTTGCGCCGCGCCGCGGACGCTTTTTTTCTCGAACCGGCAGTAGAAGTCCTGGACGATTATGCTGACCGGTTGCTGGCCCTGTGCCGGGAACAGGATTTCGCCTGGATCTGGCCGCAGAGTCGCTGGGACTGGTTGCTCAACGATCAGGCCCGGTTTGCGGCGGCAGGGGTGCGGTTGATCCTGCCCTGTCCTGATGCAGGTATATTGGGCGAACTTCAGGACAAGTCCCGCGCCAATGCGCGGTTGGCGGCAGTGGGCGTTCCTTTGCCGCAAACCGTGCCGGTGACGACGGCTGCCGAGTTTGCCGACGCCCACAGGCTGCTGGGTGAGGGGGATCGGCGGGTGTGCGTCAAACCGGTCCGCTCCATCTATGGCCTTGGGTTCCGGCTGATCGATGATGGCAAGAGTTCTCTGGATCGGCTGTTAAGTAACGATAGCTTCACGATAGGCAGCGCAGAATTTGCGGCGGCGCTTGCTGGCGCGGAGGGGCGCCGGCCGTTTCTGACGATGGAGTATCTGGCTGGCGACGAGCGGTCCATCGACTGCCTGGCATTGGACGGGCAACTGGTGCGGGCCGTGGTTCGCTGCAAATCGCAAACGGCGCAGGGGCGCTGGCAGTTGATCGAGGACAACCCGGAAGCTTGGGCCATTGCCGAGCGGGTGATCGCCGAGTTCCGCCTGAATGGGTTGATCAATATTCAGACACGCGAGCGGATTCACGCCAATGACCGGCGCGAACAATGTTTTCTTGAGGTGAACCCACGCATGTCCGGCGGCATTGATATGGCCTGTCAGGCGGGATTGAATCTGCCGTACTGGTTGTTGCGGCTGGTTGCCGGAACAGTCGAGGCAGCGGCGATTCCCTGGCCGGTCGCCGGGGTTCGGGTCGCCAAGATCGAGCAGGCGGTGACGCTGTGACAAAGTTGCGCATCCTGTTGCTGGGCAAGCGCGGCAGTCTGGTGTTATGGCTGGAAAATCTGCATCGCGCCTGTGTCCGGATCGGTCATGTCGCACAGACCTTTGCGATTAACGGCGATACGTTGGCCTCGCGGTTTCGAGTGAAATGGCAGGGCCACGTTTCGGCAAATTCTAACTGGATGCTGCTTCGGTTTGAGCGGGCGCTGCGCGACTTTCCGCCGGACTTGGTGATTGTAGCCGGAGCATTTGGCATACCCTTGGACTATTACCAGTTACTGCGGGGATTGCCGCGCCGGTCATTGATCGCCGGATTGATTGGCGACCGCTTTCCACCCGATAGTCGGGAACGGGCCAATCATTGCGACCGGCTGTATTTTACTGATACCTACTTTTTCAATGCAGCTCAAGCTGCCGGTTTTAACGTGGCGGGCCGTTATCTGCCGCTGGCGGTGGACCCGGAATTATTTACGCCCGGTCATGGACCGCGCCATTCCGAACTGCTGTTTGTCGCCAGCCGTACTGAATTTCGGGAAAGCGTGGTGCGCAGTTTAGAAAGATCAGCTCTGGTTATCGGTACTGACTGGAGCGCCTTGGCCCGTAACCGATTTCATCAGGTGAAAAACGCTAAAATTAGTCGCGCCGCCCTGATCCAGCTTTATCAGCGTCATCGGGCAGTGCTGAATATTCGCAATGAAGCGAATGTGGAAGATGGACTCAATCAACGCAGTTTTGAACCGTTAGCCTGCGGTGCGGTAGTGCTGAATGATGACTTGGCGGATGTGCCGCGCTGTTTTGAACCCGGTCGCGAAATTTTGGTGTACCGCAATAATGATGAATTGAATGAGCTGATTAATCAGCTACAACGGAGTCCGGTATTGGCGGCGAAAATCGCTGAAGCAGGACGGCGACGGATTCTGGCTGAGCATACTTACCAGCACCGAGTCCAATTTATTATCAACGACCTGGGGTTGCATTAATGGCTACACTGGCGTTGCGAACCGTTATCGCGACAATTCAGGCAGGCCAGTTGACGATGGCGATTCAGCGTGAGGAATTGCCGCTGGAAGGTTGCGTGACTTACGCGACTCGTCAAAATCCTCGCCGATTGTATCTGTTTGTCAGCAAGGTATTGGGTAAGCATTGGCCGGCGCGCCCTCGGGTGATGCGTGATGTCCACTGTCGGCTGGCTGCTAAAATCGCTCATTTGCCGGGACCGATGTTGGTCATTGGCTTGGCGGAAACCGCGACGGTTTTAGGGCGTGGGGTTGCTGAAGAAGCCGCTTTATTGACTGGACGTGATGATATTCTTTATCTGCAAACCACCCGCTATCAACTGGATCGTCCGTTAGCTTTCAGCTTTGATGAATCCCACAGTCATGCCCCCGAACACGCTGTTTATTTACCCGATCCAGAATTACAGCCATTATTTTTTGCGGCGCGAAGCCTGATTTTGGTGGACGATGAGATTTCAACAGGCCGCACTTTAACCGAATTGGCGAAGGCTTATCTGGCAATCAATCCAAGCCTCGAACAAATCGCGTTTGCCTGCATTACTAACTGGCTCAATACGGACCATCAGAAAGAGTTGAACAGGCGATTGGAGCGGTCGTTATTATTTCCGGCGCTGATTGACGGCTGTTTCCAGTTTGAACCGGATTGCACATTTCCGTCGCCGGCCTTGCCGCTGTTCGTGGCTAATTTGAACCGGAATCACGATCATGTTATCGCTGACCCGGCGCGCACCGGATTGATGGCCGGGCGCGGGATGAACCCTCCGTCATTCTGGGAAAAGGTCAGGATGAAGGCGTCCGGACGATCGCTCACGATTATTGGCACTGGTGAATACGCCTATGCGCCATTTCGCATGGCGCTGGCATGGGAAGAGGCCGGCCACGATGTGCTATTTCAGTCGACAACCCGTTCGCCGATTCTGGTCGGTGACGCGATTGCCAGTCGGCGAGAATTTCTCGACAATTACGGCGATGGCCTTCCGAATTATCTCTACAACCTGGATTCGGATCGGTTGCCGGTGGTTATTTACGAACATCCCGCCATGCTAGACCTGCACTCACTGGCTGATGAATTGGATGGTCAGGCATTTTGTGGAGAAACAGCATGCCTCACCTCGTAATTTTTCTCGATCTCGACGACACCATTTTGCAAACTGTATCGAAATGCCCACCGGATCAAACGCTGACTCCAGCCGCTTTTAACCGCGCCGGCGAGGTGTTGTCATTCATGACCCCTGCTCAGCAACGTTTAGTCGCATTCTGGTCGGAGCAAGCGACAGTTATTCCAGTGACGGGCCGCACGGATAGCGCCTTGGAACGGGTGGCGATTCCCTTTCATTCTTGGCGGATTACTCATCACGGTGCAGTGATCCGGCAACCGAATGCTTTATTGCCAATCTGGTGGCATGCCCAAGTTCGGCCATTACTGAATGCAGCACGGCAGTCGTTGGAGAAATGCGCTACCTGGTTAAATGCGAATGCAATGGCGGGCGGTTATCGGGTGAGTATGCATTCACTGGACGATTGCCTGACCTATGTCTCTGTCAAAGCTGATGAAGACAGCACAGCATTGACCCGCTTGCAGGCGCAGCTGGTGGAAACTGGCTTACCGCCAGAATTGACGTTGCATTGTAATGGCAATAATCTGGCGCTGATGGTAAAAGGCGCACAAAAATATGATGCAGTGCGGCGAGTGATAGCGGAACTGAAGCGGGATGAGCCATTAGCCACTATCGGCGTTGGCGACAGTCTGACCGATCTTCCGTTCATGCAACTCTGTGATTTTGCGCTCGTGCCGAAATCCAGTCAGATTCAGATCGAAACCTGGAGCCGGTATGCCCAATGATGTCTTTTTCTGGTAGTTATCAGCCTGAAGATACAGTATTTCTGCTCAAGCCAATACCATTGGCGATGATCGATATTGTCAGTAAAGAGCGGCTGATTCAGTCTGGTGTTCGCCATTACAGTGAATTGCTGTCCCCAGAGCATATTCCAGGACCAGCTTATCTGAAGTTATTTGAGGCGCTGACGACCCGCTATGCACAACGACTGGCGACAGAAATTATGGGGCTGGCGCAATATCTAATAAAAACCAGGCCCCGACAAATCACGATTGTCTCGTTGGCGCGTGCTGGAACGCCGATAGGCGCATTACTAGCTCGCGCCTTGCGGACACTGGGTCGAAATGATGTTTGCCACTATTCTATTTCCATTATCCGCGACCGAGGCATTGATCAGAACGCGCTGAAATTTATCCTGCGTCGGGAACAACGGGAACCGGCAGGATTGGCGTTTGTGGATGGCTGGACCGCTAAGGGCGTGATTGCTGGGGAATTGCGGTGCGCCTTGCACGACTGGAACGCTAGCCAGTTCGAGCAACTGGATGAATCATTGCACGTAGTATCCGACATTGGCGGGGTAGCTGACATTGCTGCAACAGATGACGATTACGCCATTCCTAGCGGTATTCTTAATGCCACTGTATCCGGTTTAACCAGTCGCTCCATTCTCAATGACACTATTAGCCAAACTGACTTTCACGGCTGCGTTTTTTATGAACAATTCAGGCGGCATGATCATTCTCGCTGGTTTCTCGATCAGGTCGCCGCATACTTCAATAACGTAGCGCCCCAACCAGTTTGTTGCGATCCTGATCAGCGACTGGAGCGCCGAAGAATCATGGTAAATTTTCTCGACAAGATTCGTAGCGACTACCACATTGGTAATAAAAACTTCATTAAACCTGGGGTTGCCGAAGCAACGCGGGTCCTCTTGCGGCGCATGCCAGACGTGTTATTACTGCGCGATCCTGAACATCCTGATGTTGAGCATTTGCGCTTGTTGGCTGGAGAAAAACAGATTCCCGTGGTGATCGATCCGGCCATGCCTATTCAAGCTGCTGCCCTGATCGAGGATTTGTCATGAGCGTTATTCCGGTGAGTTTTCACACCTTGCTGCACGATGAACCGGTTGGGTTTCATCGCTATCTGCATCAATCCCAACCTGTGTTATCCCCAGCGCAACTCGGCGCATCGCTGTACGTTCCGGCAACCCGGATGGATTTGGCGGAAATCGCTGGCGGCGGCAAATTTCCACGGTTGCGATCAGTAATTTTCTGCACCGAAGATGCGGTTCACGAGCAGGATCTGACGCTAGGGCTGGCGAATCTGGCGGCGTTATTGCCGAAACTGGAACCGGGGCGGCTGTTGCGCTTTATTCGTCCGCGCAATCCGGCGGTATTGCAAAAACTATTGCAGATGGACGGAATTGGGCAAATCGATGGTTTTGTCATTCCCAAGTTTGATCTGCATGGTTTTAGCGATTGGTTACGAGTTTGGGATGACCGGCATCACCATTGGCTGATGCCTATTTTGGAAACGGTGGAAGCTTTTGATCGGCGTAAAATGGAATTGTTGCGCGACCGGCTGGACGAAAATGGCTGGCGTCATCAAATCCTGTGTCTACGAATTGGCGGTAATGATTTATTGAACCTGCTGGGCATTCGTCGTGGACGTGAATCGACGGTTTACGACACGCCATTGCGAAATGTCATTGCTGATTTGGCCTGTATTTTTCTGCCTTTCGGCTATCATTTAACTGCCCCGGTATTTGAGTATCTGGACACGCCAGAGACTTTGGCTCTGGAAGTGAAATGCGATCTGCTGCATGGGCTGACCGGTAAAACTGCGATTCATCCGATGCAAGTGGCGGTGATCGAAAATGGCTACCGGGTTTGCCGTAGTGATTATGAAACGGCCTCGGCGATACTAGCGCCGGATGCGGTGGCGGTGTTCCAGATGAGTCAGGCATTTTGTGAACCAGCGACTCATCGGCGGTGGGCGATGCGTGTGCAGGAACGAGCGCACCTGTTTGGAGTGGTTTAAATTTAGAATGTTACAGAAAGTGATGGAGACGGCGGCGCTATCCACCGCTTTGGGCGGCGATCGCCGCGCAGTTTGTGTTATCTTCAATCCTGCTAAGATTGACGAATGCGTCACTCTCCCGCTTGGGCCAGACATCGCCCGACTGTACCGACTACCCAAGCCCATGAATGAAGGAGAACTCTATGAAGCGGCGGCTATTGGCCGGTTTGGTTCCCATAGCGCTGGCGCTCGCCGGCCCGGTTCGCGCAGACATCTATGCTTTTGTAGATACTAACGGGGTGCGGCATCTCAGCAATATCCCCAACGACCCCCGCTACAAATTGGTGATGCGCACCCCGGCTTACAGTCAGGCCTCGGCCCGACCTTCCAGTTACGCGCCGAACAACCTGTACGCTCCAGGCGCTACCGCGTTCAGCCCGCGCAACTACACGCCGCGCGTCGCCGGCTCCCGCTCTTTCCGGGTCAATGAACAGAACCGCCAGCGTTTTGCTGCTGACGTGGACCGCATCGCCGCCCAGTACCGCCTGGAGCCGGCGCTGATGCATGCCGTGATCAGCGCTGAATCCGCTTATAACCCGTGGGCGGTGTCGCCCAAGGGCGCCATGGGGCTGATGCAACTGATGCCCGGCACCGCTGAACGGTTCGGGGTCAACAATCCTTATGACCCTATCGCCAACATGCACGGCGGCGCCCGCTATCTGCGCTGGTTGCTGGATCGGTTTGATGATCCTCGCCTGGCGGTGGCTGGTTACAACGCTGGCGAGGGTGCGGTGCAAAAGTACGGCAATCAGATTCCGCCGTACCAGGAAACCCAGACTTATGTGGTGCGGGTGCTCAACTTCTATCAGCAATATCGGACAAACGGCTCGTCCTATAGCAATGTCGCCTATAACGCCGGCAGCGGCGCTCCGGCCTACAACAGCGGTTATTCCGCCAGCAACTCCACCGGTTATGGCAACCGTTCCGGGGGCGGCGTCACCATCATTACTCCAAGCACCGGCAATCGCCCTGCCGGAACCGTAGCCGTTTCGGGACGCGCTGGATCGACCATTGTCCCCCGCACCTACCTGACGCCCACTGGCCCCCGGATCGTCGTCGGCAATAGTGGCGGGACGGGTCGCAGTTCCAGTCAGGTCACGGTCAGGACCAACCCATCGGCCCGCGTCACTACCGTGGTTAGTACGCCGATGTTTGCTGGCAACGACAAGTAAACACTGTTCAATCGCTAACCGCGCCAGGTGAAATAGCGCCATGAAATTCACGTATCCGGGTTTAACCGATCAGGAAGCCGAAGCGTCCCGCGCTCAGCACGGTTCCAACGCCGTCGCCAGCCAGGAGGTCGAAACCTTCTGGGATAAGCTGTTGGGTAATCTGAAAGACCCCATCATCATTATTCTGGTCGTCGCGCTATTGATTACGGTCTTGCTCTGGTTGTTCGGGCACGGGGAATGGTACGAAAGCGTGGGCATCGCCTTCGCCGTTGTGATTGCGACGCTGGTCGCGACCTGGTCGGAACACAGCAACGAGCAGTCCTTCCAGAAACTGATGGAAGAAGCCTCGCTGATTGTGGTCAAGACCTTCCGCAACGGCCATTTGACCGAGATTTCGATCAATGAACTGGTGGTTGGCGATTACGTCCTGCTGCAACCGGGGGATACCGTGCCGACGGATGGCCTGCTGATCGCGGGTCATGCCGAGGTCGATGAAGCGGCCCTGACTGGCGAGTCTGAGCCGGTCAAAAAAACCGCCGGTCCCGAAGGCGCGGACCCGGCGGCGGAAGAACATCGCTTGTTCCGCGCCGGTCTGCTGGTTGATGGCGAATGCGTCATGCAGGCCAGCGCGGTCGGCGATAAGACCCGCTACGGCCAGACCATGAAGGAACTGCTGTCCGCCGAGGATCGCCTTTCGCCCCTGCAACATAAGCTGACCGTGCTGGGCGGCCATATCGCGACTTTCGGCTATATCGGCGCAGCTTTCATCTTCGTCGCCTTTATGGTCAACAACATGTTCTTGCAGGCGGATAGCTTCGACGCCTACTGGGCGCAAGCCAGCGGCGTCATCGTCAAGGACTTTGTGACCGCCGCCATTCTCGCCATCATCGTCATCGTCGTGGCGGTGCCGGAAGGGCTGCCGATGATGATCGCCATGGTTCTGGCGATCAACATGAAAAAACTGCTCAGCGTCAAGGTGCTGGTGCGCAAGCTGCTAGGCATTGAGACCGCCGGCAGCCTGAATATCCTGTTTACCGACAAGACTGGCACCCTGACCCAGGGCCGATTATCAGTCAGCGCCTTTCTTACTGGCGCTGGAGCCCGCTACGAAAAGCTGGAGGCGATTCCCGCAACGCTGCGCGATACCGCCGGTTTCGCCCTGCGCAACAACACCAGCGCGGTGATCGACGCCAGCGACCCGAATGATCCGAAAATGGTCGGCGCGGATCGCACCGAACAGGCGCTGTTGCGCTTCGTAACGCCGTATCTGGCGCAGGCTGGCAATGTGGATATTGTCGATGTCATTCCCTTTAACAGCACCCGCAAATTCTCCGCCACTCAGGTCACCGGCGATCGCACTCTGACCCTGGTCAAAGGCGCACCGGAAGTGATCCTGCAAAATTGCACCCATTACCTGGATGCTGACGGCGGCGCAGTCGATCTTGGCAAGCCCGATGCGCTGCAAGCGGCGATGAGCGAACTGTCTTCGCGGGCGATGCGCCTGTTGGCGGTTGCGGTCACTGAGGCGCCGATTGACAGCGATAGCAAGGCGTTGCCCGCCGATCTGACCCTGATCGGCGTGTTCGGGATGCGCGACGAACTGCGCGAGACCTCCTACGCTTCGGTCAAAGCTGCGAAAAACGCCGGTATTCACGTCATCATGATTACTGGCGACGCCAGGGAAACCGCCCAGGCGATTGCTAAGGATGTGGGGCTGTTGGAGGACGATCCTAACGCCATCATCATCACTTCGGCGGAGTTGGCCCAGCTACCCGATGACGAAGTAAAAGCGATGTTGCCGCATCTGTATGTGGTGGCGCGGGCCTTCCCGACCGACAAGAGCCGACTGGTGAAGCTGGCCAAGGAACTGGGGCTGGTGGTCGGCATGACCGGCGACGGGGTTAACGATGCGCCAGCGGTGAAAAATGCCGATGTCGGTTTCGCGATGGGCAGCGGCACCGAGATGACCAAGGAATCCGGCGACATCGTCATTCTCGATGACAACTTCTCCTCGCTGACCAAGGCGGTGCTGTACGGGCGGACGCTGTTCAAGTCGATCCGCAAGTTCCTGATCTTCCAGTTGACTGTCGGTATTTCAGCGGTGCTGGTCGCGTTTCTGGGGCCGTTCTTAGGCCATGATTTGCCGTTGACCATGACCCAATTGCTGTGGATCAACATCATCATGGACACGCTGGCGGGGTTGGCTTTCGCCGGTGAGGCGGCCTTGCAGCGCTATATGCTGGAAAAACCACTGCCCCGTGACGAACGGTTGATCAACGCCGATATGTGGTCGGCGATCCTGATCAATGGCGGCATAGTCGCCCTGTTCAGCATGCTGTTTCTGACCAGCGACTGGACCCATACCCTGTTTCCGGGGGGTGATGCGCTCACGGCCGATGCGAAGGCGACGAAATTCGCCACGGCCTTCTTCACCTTCTTCGTGTTTCTGCACATTTTCAACACCTTTAACGCCCGCACCCAAGGCTTGAATCTGTTGGAGAATTTCTTCGACAATCAGTTATTTCCTATTATCATTCCTTTGATTATGGCGATTCAGGTGCTTTTCATCACGTTCGGCGGCGACGTGCTGCGGACGGTGGGACTGTCGATTTCGGAATGGATTACGGTGCTGCTGCTGGCTATCGTGATTATTCCGCTTGATCTGCTGCGCAAGACGGTCCGCAACCGGTGGTTTGGCAATCCGGTGCAGCAGCAAGCGCCTTAAAATTGCGAGGGTGGTGTTTGAAGACTTTCCTGGTTTATCGACCCCTCTCGCACCGGCGAGAGGGGTTTTTTATGCCGATTCTCCTGGTTCTGGTTCTCGTCCTGAGTGGCGACGCCAACGCTGTGGAATCCCTGCAAAATCAGCGTAGCGCCTTCCAGGCTGCCGATCAGGCGCTACGCAATGGAACGCCGGTTGATTACAGCGCTCTTCGCGACTATCCGCTCTATCCTTATCTGCGTTACCGCGATCTGACCCGCCGTTTGCCGGAATTTCCCGCTAGCGAAGTGCGCGATTTCCTGAACGTCTATGCAGGATCGCCACTGGCTGGACCGCTGCGCAACGCCTGGTTGCGCCGGTTGGCCGAAGCTAAACGTTGGGACGATTATTTGCGCGACGCCATTCCGGGCCGCGATCCGGGGTTCGAGTGCTGGCGCCGGCAAGCCCTGCTCAATACCCACCAGCTGGAACCGGCTTTGCGCGATTTCGCCACGCTCTGGCTGCGTGGCGCGGCGCTGCCGCCGGCTTGTGATCCGGTCATCGCCGCTTGGCGGACTCAAGGTCATCCCACCTCTGAGCAAGTTTGGCAACGCTTTGCGCTGGCGATGACCAGCGGCAACCTGGGTCTGGCCAGGGTATTGCGGGTTGAATTGCCGGATGCGGAGCAAAAACTGGCCGAGGCGTGGCTGGCGGTTGCCGACCAGCCACAGCTGGTGCTCGACGCCGCCCGCTTTGCCGGCGATAACGCGCGCATCGCCGCGATTTTCAGCGACGGGCTGAACCGCTGGGGCAAGCGCGATCCGGTGGCCGCCGCCGCCGCCCTCGACGCCCTCAAGGGACGCACTCCGGCGCTGGCTCCGCAATTGAGTGCGACGGAACGGCTGCTGGCTTTGTGGATCGCCAGTGATTATCACCCGACCGCATTGGCCCGATTGAGCGGGTTGCCGGAAGCAGTGGTGGATGGACCGGTGCGGGAATGGCGGGTGCGGGTCAGCCTGCGGCAGGGTGACTGGGCGGCGGCGCAGCGCGGGCTGGAACAATTGTCGCCGGAGGAACAGAACACTCCGCGCTGGCGATATTGGCGAGGCCGGACTCTGGAGGCGCTCGGCCAGGCTGAGGAAGCACAAGCGGTTTACCGCGATATTGCCGGCCAGCGCGACTATTACGGTTTTCTGGCCGCCGACCGGCTGAACCTGCCCTATGCGATTCCCAACCTGCCGCTGGACATTCCACCGACTGAACTGGAAGCGCTGCTGACCGGTTCCGCCAGTATGCAACGGGCGCGGGAACTCTATGTGTTAGGCCGCGAACCGGAAGCCGACGCCGAATGGCGGCTGGCGACCCAGGGTCTGGAACCTCCAGCGCTCAAGCAGGCGGCGGAGTTGGCGCACCAGTGGGCGTGGCATTTTCAGGCCATCGTCACGGTCGCTCGGGCCGAATATTGGGGCGATCTCGATCTGCGTTTTCCGTTGACCTATCAGGAAGAGGTGATCAACAACGCCAGCGCCAGAATGCTCGACCCGGCTTGGGTTTATGCCATCATCCGTCAGGAAAGCAGCTTTCGCCCCGCTGCCCGATCGCCGGCGGGAGCGGTTGGGCTGATGCAGCTCATGCCAGCGACCGGGCGGGAGATTGCTCAGGACTTGCGTGACGCAGCGGCAGATCCGGAGCTGGTTCGGGCTGATCTCAACATTCGCTATGGCGCTTATTATCTGCAACGGCTGCTGGGGCGGTTGCAGGATCATCCGCTGTTGGCCACCGCCGCGTACAACGCCGGCCCCAACAAGGTTTTGCAATGGCTGCCGGCCCGCGATTCGATTCCGGCGGATGTTTGGGCGGAGACCATCCCCTATCAGGAAACCCGGAGCTATGTGCAACGGGTGATGGAGTATGCCGCGATCTACCGCCAGCGGTTGGGAACGCAAGAAGACTCGGCGAAACCGGTTAGCGCCCGGATGAAGCCGGTGTTGCCGGTGGACTCGGGACCCCGTTCTGGCTGAGATGGCGATCCAAGTGGTGAAACCGTTGCATCGAACCACGCGACGCCCCGCCCCCCGCCTTATCCAGGACGGAGAAAACTCCGCACCTTAAACCGGATGGCTATAGTGTTGCAGCGCCGCCAGAAACATCCCTTTGCGAATGGGTTTGGTTAAATGGCCGGTGCAGCCGGCATCCAGACTGCGCTGCTCGTCTTCCTTCAGGGCATTGGCGGTCAGCGCGAGAATCGGCACGGGTGATTCATTACGGTTTCGCTCCCATTCCCGGATCAATCCGGTGGCGGTATAACCATCCATGACCGGCATCTGCACATCCATCAGCACCAAATCATAACTGTTCTGTTTGAACAGCTCGAAAGCAACCGCGCCGTTTTCCGCCACATCCATCCGATACGAGGTCTTTTTGAGGTAGGCCCGGATCAGCATGACGTTATCCTGAGAATCATCCGCCATCAGGATGGACAGTCCTTCATGTTGCCCCGGATCGCTCAGAATCGAGCGGGTGCGGGAGGAGGGATCGCCGCCTCGCCGACTTTGGCTCCGGTTGATCAGTTGGTTGATCGCCATCCACAGGGCGCGGCGTTTGATCGGCTTCATCAGGCAAACCATCCGGTCTTCAGCAGCTTTCACCCATTCGTGGCAGCGTCGCTCGCCAAAGCCCAGCAGAATCACCGGCAATTCGGCATAACCCGGCTCTTGGGCCAGAATCTCCAGTAATCCCTGATCCTTCTCATCCCGCAACCGCGAATCCAGCACCAGCAGCTGGCCCGATTGCCCGCCATCGCGCCATTCCCGCAGCAGGGTCAGCGCCGTTGCCGCGTCGCCTGCCGTGGCGACTTGCGCCCCAGCGGCTTCCAGCAGCTCCGCCACGATCCACTGGTTGATCGCTACCTCATCCGCCACCAGCACCCGCCAGCCGGCGATAACCGGCCATTCCGGGCGCGGCGCGGCGGCGGGCGATCCCACATCCAGCCGGACGGTGAAATAAAAGGTGCTGCCTTGACCTGGCTGACTCTCCAGGCCGATATTGCCACGCATCAATTCCACCAGCCGTCGGCTGATGGTCAGGCCCAGACCGGTGCCGCCATACTTGCGAGTAATTGCGCCATCGGCTTGGGTAAAGGCGCTGAACACCAGCTTCTGCTTGTCAGGCGCAATGCCAATGCCGGTATCGGTCACCGCGAACCGCAGATGGCCCGGGGTGGGCGGATTCGCACTGTTTTCGACGGTCACGATCACCTGACCGCGTTCGGTGAACTTGATGGCGTTGCCGATCAGGTTGGTGAGCACCTGAAACAGCCGGTGCGCATCGCCTTCCACCATGACTGGAACTGCTGGATCGAGACGCAAAATCAGTTCCAGCCCTTTCTTGATCGCCCGCATCGCCATTAGGTCGATTTGTTTATTCAACAGGGTTTCCAGATCGAAACTCTCGATATGAAGCGTCAGTTTGTCGGCTTCGATCTTCGATAAATCAAGAATGTCCTCGATCAGATTTAGCAGGGTTTCGCCGGCGCTCTTGAAGACATCGACATAATTGCGCTGTTCCCGAGTCAGGTGGGTTTCGGCTAGCAGATCGGCCATGCCAATAATGGCGTTCATTGGCGTACGGATTTCATGGCTCATGTTGGCCAGAAATTCGCTCTTGGCGCGATTGGCGTCATCGGCGGCTTCCTTGGCGTTCTTTAATTCTTCAGTACGGGCCTCGACCAGCTTTTCCAGATTGTTCTGATACGCCGTCAAGTACGCATTGTTTTTTTCAATGGTGTCCAGCATCTGGTTAATGGCAAAGCCGAGTTGCGCGATCTCGTCATTGTCGCCGGACACAAACCGCGAACTGAGCTGGCCGGACTGGACCTGGCGGGCGACCTCGGAAATCTCCCGGATCGGCCAGACAATCTTGCGGGCCATGGCATGCAGCAGCAAGCCGAACAGAATGATCATGATCAGGGCGAACAGCAGCATCGAACGCTGAATACGGATGCGGATGTTCTGTCCGGCCTGAAATTCCTGCTGGTAGGTAGTAATGGCCTGAGTGGAAATCTCCGACAGCAGCAGAGTCAGATTCAGGGTCAGATCATCGAATTTGCGATTGAGCTGGCGGATTGCGGTTTCCAGCTCAAAATCGCGGCGCAGCATCTCCTGATAACGTTCAGCGTAAGAGTGGAACCGAGAATCGTCGCGCAGCGAGGGTTGTTCGATATTCCGCAGCAGCGAGTCAAAAGCGATATTCAGGCTGCGATACTTCACTTCGGAGCGGACAAAGAAATAGCTTTCCTGGAAGTGATTGACGTTAAACAGCGGTTTGTACAGGTTGCTGGCGTCAGTCGTGAAGAAAATGGCTGAGGCCAGCACCTGATAATTGGAATCGAAGCGGGTCTTGTTCAGTCGTTGCTGGGTTTTAAACTGCATCAACTGGCTGAAAAAATTTTCATAGTCGGCCAACAGCGTCGTCATTTGCTCGATCTTCGATGGGGTCAGCACCTGAGATGTTTTGGGATCCAGTTGACGAATCCGCGCCTTGGCTTCATTCAGCAACACGGCGAACCGCTGTTCGGCGTCCGGGCGGTTTTGTGACAGCGCCGCCTGTTCCAAGAACCGGATTTCCCAGAACTGCCGCTCCAGACTGCGGGTTTCCCGGTCGGTCAGGGTGGCGACTTCGCCCCGGACAGCGCTGGAGGACAACTGCTCCAGGAACAGCGCCATTCCGCCATAGCCGATCCCGGACAGCACGAGCAGCAGTCCGGCCATCAGATAGAAATGCTGCTTTACGGTGCCGAACATACGGTTGTCGATCTTGGAAGGAATATGAAAACCCTGCGCGTCCAGGCAAGCGACGGGCAATGATTATGGTTATTTTTCAATCGATTATGTTAATAACATATACAAAAGCGCCGGTTAGTGGGAAGACGCTTCGATCAAATCGAGTTCAACCGCAATATTGGGCAGGACCGGTTCGCCCCGCAACACCTTGATCGCGGTATCGACCGCCAAGCCCCCCATCAGGTCTGGTTTTTGGGCGATGGTGGCCGAGATTTTGCCTTCGTGCAGGGCTTGCAAAGCCTCCGGGATCGCGTCGAAGCCGACCAGCAGCGGGCGCGGGCCGGGGTGATTTTGGAGGGCGTCCATCACGCCCAGGATCATCCGGTCGTTGTGGGCGAAGACGGCGGCAAAAGGCTGATTCTGGGCCAGCAGCCGGCTCATGGTGGCGCGCGCTTCATCGCGGTTGAAATTGGCGACCTCGCGGGTCGTGACCTGCAGATTCTGGCGGGTGGCGATGGCGTCGTTGAAGCCCTTGCCGCGTTCATAGCTGGCCGAGGCTCCTGGAATCCCCTCAAATTCAGCAATGGCGCCGTCCCCTTGCAGTTTGCGGACGAGATACTCCCCGACCAGCCGGCCGCCGGCCACATTGTCGGAAGCGATGTGGGACGTCACCTGACCGCCATCGGCTTTGCGATCCACGGTGATCACCGGAATCCGGGCGCGGTTCGCCAGTTCAATGCCGGGCCGCACCGTTTGGGAGTTGGTGGGATTGATGATCAGGACATTGGCTTTTTTTTCCACCATA
Source organism: Candidatus Contendibacter sp. (assembly GCA_020890855.1). Taxonomy (GTDB): domain Bacteria; phylum Pseudomonadota; class Gammaproteobacteria; order Competibacterales; family Competibacteraceae; genus RXIV01. Next base: position 16,531 of record JAJHPN010000364.1, read on the forward strand.
TTCTGAATGGCCAGCAGTTGCTGCGAGTCGTCATTTTTAGCGTCGGAATAGGAGAGGTCCACGCCGTGCAATTCGGCCTGGGTCTGAGCGCCTTTGAGCATGGCGGCGAAGAACGGATTGTCCAGCTCCGACAGCGACAAGGCGATCCGTTTGCCGAAACTGTCATGAGTGATCAGATCCAGCGGCGTAGCCTGATAGGCCGGAATTTTTTTACCCTGCATCGCCTGAGCCGCCAGCGCCACGCCATAGCGGCCCATCAGTTCGGGGTGTTGCTCAACCGTGGCGTGCATTCGCCCGTTGTACAGTTCACTGCGGATCGCCTCGATATTGTCGTAGCCGCCGACCAGGGTCTTGCCGGTCAGATTGCGCAAGTCCAGCGCATGCAAGACCCCAATCGCCATTTGATCATTGGCGCAGAACACCGCATCGACCGGGCCGTATTTTTCCAGCAGGTTGGACATGACGGCAAAGGCGTCTTCGGTCTGCCAGTTGGCGCTGACCGAATCCACGATCTCAATGCCGCCGCCGGCAGTGACGGCCTGGGTGAAGCCGGCTTTGCGCAAGTCGCCATTCTGCGCCCCGCGAATCCCCTCGATGACGATGATCCGGCCCTTGCCCTGCAACTGGCGGCGGATATAGTCTCCGACCAGCGCAGCGCCCTTGGTGTTGTCCGACCCGACGAACGGAATATCCAGACGGTATTGCGCCTGAACGGCCTGATCTATCGGATTATCGATATTGATGACCACGATGCCCTGATCGACCGCCTTTTTGAGGATGGGCGCCAGGGTGCGCGAGTCGGCTGGAGCAATGACGATAGCGCCGTAGCCACGGGCGATCAGATTATTGAGAATGCCGACCTGATGATCGATATCAGTTTCCAGTTCAGTGCCGAATACTTCCAGGGTGAGGCCGTTTTCGCGGGCGTACTCCTTGGCCCCTGCTTCCAGCTTGAAAAAGAACGGGTTGGATAGCGCTTTCATGATCAGCGCGATCTTGTCCTTGTTGGGCCGATCCGATTGGGCAAAACCGGTGGGCGGCGTCCAGGCGATGAACCAGAGCAAAACCAATAACGCCAGGCGATTCAGCATGGGGCATCCTCTTGAGGGGATTTGTGGCGCGGATGGACTAACGGGGTCCGGCGAGGAGGGCGGCGCCCTTTTCGTCAGGTAGAATCACGGATGAATTCTATACTTTAACGACGTGGAAAATAGCCGGAAACCTTAATAACCCATTCATCGCCCAACTGACCATGCTGCCTGCATGTCATGCCGACGATTAGTGATTGATCCGGTCGCTGCTGGATAAGGTCTTTAATAAGGTTATGACGAACTTTCTTGGCGAATTTGAATGCCGCCTTGATTCCAAGGGGCGAGTCATCCTGCCGGCTGCGCTAAGAAAACAGCTCGACCCTGAAACCCAAGACCGCTTGGTCGTCAATCGCGGCTTTGAACAACATTTGACGCTGTATCCTCTCCGGGAATGGCGACGGATCAGCGCCGAATTGAATCGCCTGAATCTTTACATCAAAAAGAACCGTGACTTTGTCCGCTATTTTCATCGGGGCGCAACTGAATTGGAACTGGACGGCAGCGGTCGGGTGCTGTTGCCCCGCCGGTTGCTCGAATACGCTGACATTCAGGACTGCGTGATCCTGCTGGCTTACGCCAACCGGATTGAATGTTGGGATGCGACGCGGTACGACCGTCTGCTGACGGATGAACCGGCTGACTTCGCCCGATTGGCGGAAGAGATCATGGGCGGTTCGGAGCGCCCGGATGCAGGCGACGAACGATTTCCCGATTTCCGGGATTTGCCGCCAGCCCCGCCCAATGCACGGCATTGATCCACATCGGGTTCTTCGAGAGGGTGTGTGGATCTGAGCGCAATCAGCCATTAGCTACGGGCGGCGAATCCACACGCCGGCAACGCGGCGGTCAATGTCTCCACTGTGGCGAATTCCCGTTCCGCCGCCGGTAACGCAGGGCGCTCCAGCAGGATGACCGGAATTTGCAGTTGCCGCGCCGCCGCCAGTTTGGCTTCAATCGCTGCGCCGCCGCTGTTTTTGGCGACCAGCGCTTCGATCCGGTAATCCCGCAACAACGCCAGTTCCACCGCCAGCGCAAATGGCCCGGTGGCGTTTAGCACCGTTAAACGCGGCGAATCCGGCGCTTCCGCCGCCAGGCAGCGCACCAGCCAATGTTGCTTGGGCGGAATTTCCAGCGCATGACGCAAGGGTTCCAGGCCGATCGTGAAGAACAGTCGTTTAAACGGCTGCGCCACAACCATTAATTCCGACCAGTCAGCGACCGTTCGCCACTCGTCGCCGGGTTCCCGTCGCCACGGCGGGCGGCGGTAGGCCCAGAGCGGAACGCCGGTGAATTGCGCAGCCTGGCTGGCGTTCCGGCTGATGTTCGCGGCGTAGGGATGGGTGGCGTCAATCAGCAGTTCAATCGCCTGATCCCGTAAAAATTCCGCCAGTCCTTCACTGCCGCCAAAACCGCCGCTGCGTACTGGACAGGGTAATTCCGGGATTCGGCCCTTACCGGCTACGCTGTACGTCACGGCATGAACCGGGGCCAATTCTCGCGCCAGTTTCAACGCCTCACTGATCCCGCCGAGAATCAGGATGCGCATGGCCCGCCGATGCTCAGGCAAACTCGGCGTGACCCACCGGCCGGCCTTCGCGGTCTATCGCCCAGATTTCCACCGTGACTTCGGGCGGGAGAACGGCGCGCGCCTGATCGCGGGCCATCCGGCAAATCTGCTCGCCCAGCGGCAAGCCCGCCGCATGAGCCAGCGCCAGCGCCTGCTGACTGGTATTGGCGGTTCGCATCGTCGCTTGCAGAGCGGCGTCTGCGCCGAGCGCCGCCGCTTCCACCGCCAGCAGCAGGAAATCGACGCTGGAGTGGCGGCTGTGCAAATCGAGATGACCGGCCGCCAGTTTGCTGATTTTGCCAAATCCGCCCGCCAGACTGAGCCGGGAAACGGGCGCCCGCCGCAGATGCTTGAGCACTGCTCCGGCGAAATCGCCCATTTCGATCAGCGCTATCTCGGGCAATGGATAATGGGTTCGCATCAGGCGTTCGCTGGCGGAACCGGTGCAGGCGGCGATGTGGCTGCAATGATTGGCGCGGGCCACATCAATGGCCTGCTGGATCGAGGCGATATAGGCAGAACAGGAAAAGGGTCGGACGATGCCGGTGGTGCCGAGAATCGACAGTCCACCCACGATGCCCAGCCGGGAATTGAGCGTTTTCAGCGCCAGTTCCGCGCCGCCTTCAACGCCGATGGCGATTTCAAACCCGCCGCAATAACCGGATGCAATCGCCGCCTGCGCCAGATGATCGGCGATCATGCGCCGGGGAGTTGGATTGATGGCCGGTTCACCCGGCGGAATCGGCAGGCCGGGGCGGGTTACGGTTCCCACGCCCGGCCCGGCCTGAAACCGCACGCCCGGCGCAGCGCTCAACCGGACCTGCGCCATAATCAGCGCCCCGTGGGTCACATCGGGATCGTCGCCGGCGTCCTTGATGATCGCCGCTTCGGCTCCGGCGACGGTTAACCGGCAGTAGGCCAACCGGAACGACGCCGATTGACCCCGTGGCAGGGTGATTTCCACGGTATCCGCCGCCGCGCCCGCCAGCAGCAGTCGCGCCGCCGCCAGGCTGGCCGCTGTGGCGCAAGCGCCGGTGGTATAGCCAAAGCGCAGCGGCTGGCCGGTTTCAGAGGTTTCAGGCCGCATTCTGCTCCCGCGCCTTGGCCTGCATCAGCGCTGGCCGCGCCAACAGTCGCTCGGCGTAGGCCTCCAGGACGGTATGGCCGAGTGGCAACTCGAAGAATTGCGCCCAGGCCAGAGTATGCGCCACCAGGATGTCGGCGGCGGTAAACCGTTCCGCAACCAGAAACTCCCGTCCGCCGAGGCCGGTCGCCAGCACTTTGGCGGCGATGGAAAACTCCCAGATCGCGGTTTCAATCACGTCCGGAACCCGGCGCTTTTCCGGCAGAGCGAAACGGTGCTTGGCCATCGTCCAGAGCGGTTGTTCCAGTTCGCACACCGCAAAAGAGCACCACTGGTTATAGCGGGCGCGTTCCGGGGAACCGAATGGCGGGGTGAGACCGCTGGCGGGAAAAG
>JAJHPN010000260.1 GCA_020890855.1 Candidatus Contendibacter sp.
TTGCTCGGTTTCCCGTCCGGGCCGAACGCCGCGCTCACCGCCGGGCCACGCCGCTCCATCCGGCGGTCGGGCTGACGGATCGGCAGGTTTTCAACCAGGATCGCCAATCGGCGCGGCGTAGCAAAGCGGCGCAGATTATTACCGGGCAAGCCGACTTTCTCCAGACCGCTCTCGATGCCCTGTTCAAAGGCCAGCGCCAGACTGGACAGCGCCTTGGGCGGCAATTCTTCAGCGCCGATTTCAATCAGCAGATCGCGGACGTCAGCGTCAGACATGGGCCGGCTCCTGGGTTTGCCGCGCCGCCGCCTGGCGGGCGCACATCGGGAAACCGCGCGCAGCGCGGGCGTCGTAATAAGCTTGCGCGACCGCTCTCGCCAAAGCGCGAACCCGCAGGATGTAGCGCTGGCGCTCAGTGACCGAGATCGCCTTGCGGGCGTCCAGCAGGTTGAAGGTGTGGGACGCTTTCAGGGTCATTTCGTAGGCGGGCAGCGGCAGGCCCAGCTCAATGAGCCGTTTGCTCTCCGCTTCGCAGGTGTCGAACCAGCCGAACAATGCGGCGGTGTCGGCGTGTTCAAAGTTGTAGGTCGACATTTCGACTTCGTTTTGGTGGAACACATCGCCATAAGTCACCCGGCCCAGCGGCCCGTCGGTCCAGACCAGATCAAAGACGCTTTCCACGCCTTGCAGGTACATGGCGATCCGCTCCAGACCGTAGGTGATTTCGCCGGTGACTGGTTTGCAATCCAGCCCGCCAACCTGCTGAAAGTAGGTGAACTGGGTGATTTCCATGCCGTTCAGCCACACTTCCCAGCCCAGCCCCCACGCGCCCAGGGTGGGCGACTCCCAGTTGTCCTCGACAAAGCGGATATCGTGAACCAGCGGATCCAGTCCCAAGTATTGCAGGGAGCCGAGATACAGATCCTGCAAGTCCAGCGGCGACGGTTTGATCACCACCTGATACTGATAATAATGTTGCAGACGGTTGGGATTGTCGCCATAGCGGCCATCAGTCGGGCGGCGCGAGGGTTGCACATAGGCTGCGCTCCACGGTTCGGGGCCAATGGCGCGAAGAAAGGTCGCAGGATGAAAGGTCCCTGCGCCTACCTCCATATCATAGGGTTGCAGCAGCACACAGCCCTGTTCCGCCCAATAAGTCTGCAAGGCCAGAATCAGGCCTTGGAAAGTCGAGACATCGCGCACCGGCGCCTCCAGAAGTGAACGTCGAAGGTTAAAGGTTAAAGGCTAAAGGTGAAAGGTCAAAGAGGCCCACGCCAGGTCTTTAGCTTTCTTCAAACGGAGCATTGTTTCACGTGAAACCATTGTCCACGGAAACCACGGAAGACACGGACAGACAAAGGTCCACGGAAGACACGGAAAGATCAAAAAATTTTCCATAATTGCCGTGATTCCCGTGGATCACTGTCTTCAGCCTTCATCAAGGGATACCCAGCAGCTTGTGCATTTGCAAGCTCAACCGCCATTGTGGATGAGCCAGGCAATAAGCGACGGTGGCCTGAGTATTGGCCGCTTGCTCGGGGCCGGCCAGCGGTTGCAGAAAGAATGTCTGGAACGCCAGGTCCACAAACCGTTCTGGCTGCGCTTCGGGTTCAGGCTGCGGATAAATCAGTTTCAGCTCATCGCCCTGGGTCAGTTGCAACGGCGCATGGGCTTTGGGGCTGACGCAAAGCCAATCCAGTCCGGGCGGCGCAGGCAACGTCCCGTTAGTTTCCACCGCAACTTCAAACCCGCGTTGATGCAGGGCGATGATCAGCGGCTCATCCAATTGCAGCAGCGGTTCGCCGCCGGTGCAGACCACATAGGGTTTCGCTTTTGGCAACGTGGTGATCGGCCACTGGGCGACCATCGCCGCCGCCAGACTTTCGGCAGCAGCGAACTTGCCGCCGCCGGCGCCATGGGTTCCCACGAAGTCGGTATCACAGAACCGGCAAATGGCGATGGCCCGATCCGCTTCCCGGCCGCTCCACAGATTGCAGCCGGCAAAGCGACAAAACACCGCCGGACGACCAGCGCGCGCGCCTTCGCCTTGCAAGGTGTAAAAAATTTCCTTGACCGCATAAGTCATCGCCAATGCCTGCCTGAAGGATTTCCGTGTTTCACTTTCCGCGCCTTCCGTGGAAAAAAGCTTCACCCCGGCAACGCGGGATCCACTTCGCCCCAACTCAGCATCGCGCCGCAACCAGGGGTTTGTTCCAGATCGATCCGATCCAACTGCGGCAAACTGGCCGCCAGTTCCGCCTTGATCCAGCGCAGCAGACTGGCCGGATCCGCATCGCCAAGACCGGTCAGCCGATCCAGGCGATGATGATCGAGTTGCCGATACGCTGGCTCAAACCGGGCTTTGACCTCGCCATAGTCGACCGTCCAGCCCATGACTTCTTCCAGCGGGGCGCTCAGATGCAGGCGAATCCGGTAGCTGTGGCCATGCAAACGGCGCCGCGGATCGCCCGATGGCGCCCGGTTCAGCCGCAAGGCGCTCTCAAAGCGCTGCTCTTTCCAGATCCGGTAATGCCGCCCATCGTAATGGCAGCCGGCGGTGGCGGTTTCATAGACCGTAATCCACGACAACGCTGGCAACTGCGGTTGCAGTCGCGTCCATAGCCAAGCGGCCAACCGCTCGCTGGTCGGATTATCCAGACCAGGCAGATCGTTCAGACAGGCCAGCTCCAGTTCCATGCCCAGCGGCGCCCAGCACTGATCCAGATGGTCGTAATCGATCCCCATATCCTGACCAGCCAACGGTTGACAGGCGTGAATAATGACCTCGAAACCGTGGCCGTGCATTCGCCCACAAGGATGGTCGGGCGGAACCTGCGGCAACTGGTGAGCAGCCTCAAAGCGGAACCGCCGCCAGAGATGAGCATGGTCGCGCCCGTCCAGATCGACGCCCTGATCGCGGGTGCTTTGAATGCCGACCGTCTTGATCCCCGGCGCGGCCAGCCGCATTCGCAACCAGCGCGCCAGATTATCATCAGTTGGAACCGGCAGATGCTCATTGAGCAGCGTGTAATCAAGCGGCGCAACCGCTTCCCGCAAGCGCCCGGTCAACGCATCGGTTTCGCCGCCCGGAAATGATCCCCAACTCTCCGGTAATTCGGCCCGCACTCGCGCCAGAAAACTGTGGCCGTGCAGGCGGCGCGAACGGTGGCCGAGCGGCAGAATGTCAACCCGGCAAGCGGCTTCAAATGGCGCGGCGGCGATAGCGTAGAGCCGTTCAGTCATGGCGGGGCGTGGAAACGCTCAACCAGCGGATCGGCCAGGCCAGCTTCGGCAAAGCCTTTAGCCCGTAATACACAGGCCGAGCATTTCCCGCACGGCGGCTGCTGACCGTGGTAACAGGTGTGGGTGTCGGCCAGCGCCGCCCATGCCCCGAGATCGTGCGCCATCAGCACCGTATCCGCCTTGGACTTGAACATCAGCGGCGCGTGAAGGGTCAGGTCGTAGTCCATGCCCAACTGAAGCGTCTGCTCCAAGGCTTGAAGGGTTGTCTGCCGGCAATCCGGATAACCGCTGTAATCGGTCTGGGCCACCCCGGTGACCAAGTGATGAATGGCGCGGGGATAAGCGAAAGCGGCGGCAAAGGTCAGAAAAATCAGGTTGCGTCCCGGCACAAAGGTGTTGGGAAGCCGGGTGCGCGAATTCACGCCGGATTGCACCGCAATCCCGGCCTCGGTCAGGGCGTTGCCGCCGAGCGCGGCGAAGGTGTTAATCGGCAAGATGGTCTGCGGAACGCCTGCCCGCGCCGCGACTTTTACTGCGCAGTCAATCTCGATCCGATGGCGCTGGCCGTAGTCAAAGGTCAGGGCTTCCACTGCGTCGGCGCCGAACTGATCGAGCGCCCAATACAGGCAGGTGGTGGAATCCTGACCACCGGACAGCACCACCAACGCTGGAATCCTGGGACGCTGCATCAGACTGGCGCTCCGGCCAGGCGCACCATGGGCTTGATCGCGATACCGCCCCGGGGCAGAAAATCGCCGCGCACTTCCAGCCAGCGCGGTTGCATTAGCGCAAACAGATCGCTGGCAATGCGGTTGACGACCTCTTCATTGAATGTTCCCTGATTGCGGAAACTGAACAAATACAGCTTCAGCGATTTCGACTCGACCAGATAGGCCAGCGGGCTGTAGCGGATGATCAGTCGGGCAAAGTCGGGCTGACCGGTGATCGGACACAGGCAGGTGAATTCGGGGCAGTCCAGCTCCACCTCATATTCGTGTTGCGGATAGCGGTTGGGAAACCGCTCCAGCAGTTGCGGCGCGTATTCCTGCGGATATTGGGTGGTCGCTTGACCCAGCAGGGTGAGACCTTCAATTTCAGCCATCGGGGGGTTCCGGCAGTCGGCGATAGAGCGATGGATGTTAAAAGCAAGCCGGGATTAAGCCAAGTGGACAACCGGTGAAACAGGCTTCTGGCCTGAAAGTCCGGGCGAATTCTGGCAGGACATCGCGATGGCGCTATTTGTCTTCGTCCCGTGGTTGGCCACAGGCCTATCCGGAGACAGTTGACAAAAAAAGGGCTTGGACATTGAGCCAAGCCCCTGTTGTTTGGTGCCGGGAGAGAGACTCGAACTCTCACGGTATCACTACCGGCGGATTTTGAGTCCGCTGCGTCTACCATTCCGCCACCCCGGCATGGGAGGAAGAAATGCAAGTATAAGGATTTTCCGCCGCCGGGCAAGCCGGA
>JAJHPN010000037.1 GCA_020890855.1 Candidatus Contendibacter sp.
GGTCGCCGTTCTTCCGGGAAGAAATTGATGATTCGATCCAGGGCCTGATTGGCGCTATTGGCGTGCAGGGTGGAAATGGCTAAATGGCCGGTTTCCGCAAAAGCCAGCGCGTGCTCCATCGTCTCCCGGTCGCGGATTTCACCGATCAGAATCACATCCGGCGCCTGACGCAGGGTGTTCTTGAGCGCATCGGCATAGCTCAGGGTATCGACGCCGATCTCGCGCTGATTGACCACCGAACGCTTATGGCGATGGACGAATTCAATCGGGTCTTCAATGGTAATGATATGGCCGCCGCTATTCGCGTTGCGATGGTCGATCAGCGCCGCCAGCGAGGTGGATTTGCCAGAACCGGTGCCGCCGACAAACAGGATCAGCCCGCGTTTAGCCATGATCACCTCGGTCAACACCAGCGGCAGCCCCAACTCATCAACCGTGGGAATGACCGTCTTGATGTTGCGAATCACCATCGACACTTCGCCGCGTTGCTTGAAGATGTTGACCCGGAATCGGCCCACCCCGGTTTCGCCAATCGCCAGATTCATCTCCAGATGGTGTTCAAACTCTGCAATTTGGGCCGCATCCATCACTGAATAGGCGATTTCCTTGACTCGGCCCGGCGTGAGCGGGTCTTTGTCCAGCGCCCGCAGCACGCCCTGAAACTTGGCGCATGGCGGCGCTCCGGTGCTGAGATAAATATCGGACCCGTCGCGGCGGGCCAGAATCAGCAAGTAATCCTTCAACTCCATCAATCGCCACTCCTCAAAGACCGCCAGTGGTTTCTAACCTTGGCTATCCACTGAAAATTCGTAAAAAACCTAAAAATCAAAGATTAGGAACGAGCGTCATTAACCGGGCCTTTCACCTCAATCAGCGCCGCCGCCCCGCCGCGCCGGGAGTCGCCGGCGCCTTCGCTATCGGGTGCGGCGACATGGACGCCACCGAAATACACATCCTGAACCGGCCAGTGGTTAAGCGGCCAGCGTTCCGCCAGCGCCGCCAGCGCCGCCGCATCGAAACCCGGTTCGACCTGAAGCCGCTCGCCATCCCAATGCAGGCGCGGCGCTTCGACTGCGGCGGGTGGATGCATGGCGAAATCCACGGTATTGCTGATCACCTGGAGCAAGGCCGTGCGAATCCGCTTGCTGCCGCCGCTGCCCAGCGCCAACCAGACCCGGTCGCCATTCAGGAGCAAGGACGGGGCCATCATCGACGCCACCCGCATCCCCGGCGGACTGACATGGAAGCCTTCGGGATGCAGATCGTCCTCACCCATCATATTGTTGAGCATGATCCCGGTTCCCGGCGCGAAGTAGCCTGACCCTTCGCCATTGGAAACGGTCATGCTGGCGGCGTTGCCTTCACTGTCGCAGACGCTGATGTGGGTCGTGCCGCTGGAGGTCGCCCGCACTCGCGCCAGGCTTTCCGTCAGACCCGGTTGACCCAGGTCAGTGGGACTGAGATAACCCTCAGCGCGGCGGCGATCGGTTTCCTGCATCACTGCGGTCAGCAGCGCCAGATGGGCCGGCGAACCAAAACCCAGTTCCGCAACGGACCGTGCTTCCAGCAACCGCAACGACAGAGCCAGCAAGGAACCGCCAAAAGAAGGCGGCGGATTGGTCAGCAGCCGGTAGCCGCGATACTCTGCCGGCAACGGCTCGCGCTCAATCACCCGGTAAACGGCCAGATCAGCGATCGTCAACAAACCGCCGCCATCGCGCATGTCCCGGGTCAGCCGCTGGGCCAGCTCGCCTTCATAAAACGCGCGCTCACCGTCCTGCAACAAGGTCTCCAGAAACGCCGCCAACTCCGGATTGCGATAAACATCGCCCTCTTGCAGAAAGCGGCCAGCCGGTTGAAACAACGCCCGCCCGGCAGCGGTCAGGGTCAGGATCGGGGTCAGCAAATCCAGGAGATAGGCTTGCTTGGCGTTGATCGCCACTCCGTCCCTCGCCAGCCGGATCGCCGGCGCCAGCACCGCGGACAACGGCAACCGGCCCAGGCGCCGGTGAATATGCAGATAGCCCCGCAATGCGCCGGGAACCGCCACCGACCCGAGTCCGACATTGAACGCTTGTTCGCTGGCGGGAAAACGAACCGTAACCGGCAGGAAATGCGGCTCCAGTCGTCCGGTTGGCAAACCATGCCCCGGCGTATTGACGAAGAAATCGAACAGCGCCGCCCGGCCTTGCGCCGTGCGGGCCAGCAGAAAGCCGCCGCCGCCCAGACTGGCCAGCGCCGGTTCCGCCATGACCGCGACAAAACCAGCGGCGACCACCGCGTCAAAGGCGTTGCCGCCGGCGCGAAGAATGGCGCAAGCCGCTTCGATGGTTTGCCGATGGCCGCCAGCGGCGCCCGCCTTGCCGGGAGCATCGCCGGGTGCGTTCATGGCCAACAACTGTCAGGTCCGGCCAGCCGGTCGCCGGGGCGCACTGCGACCCCGCCCCCGATGATCCCCGCCAGGCGTCGCCGGGCGGCGGCGCTCCAGCCGTTTGGGCGGCTTGAATTCCAGCAACAGGTCTTCAGTAATCGACTGCACGGGAATGCGCTGGCCAATGAACTCCTCAATTTCCGGCAACGAGTAAACGTACTCCTCGCAAGCGAAACTGATGGCGTCGCCACTGGCCCCGATCCGGGCGGTCCGGCCAATGCGGTGAACGTAATCCTCGCGATCCTGCGGCAGATCGAAGTTGATGACGTGGGTCACGTCAGGAATGTGCAAGCCCCGCGCCGCGACGTCGGTCGCCACCAGGATTGGCAATTCACCGCGCTGGAACGACTCCAGCAACTTGAGCCGCTTATTCTGCGGAATGTCGCCCGACAGCACCTCGGCCTCGTAGCCATTACCCAGTAGATAGCCGGTGACCCGATCCGCCGCCCGTTTGGTGTTGACAAAGATCATGGTGCGCTTGGGATCGTGCCGGCGCATGACCCCCAGCAGTAAGGCGATCTTGTCGCGGGCGGAAACGTGGTACAACGTCTGGCAAACCTTGTCAGCGGTGACATGCTCGGTCTCGATCCGGATCACCTGCGGGTTGTTCATGTGTTCATAGGCCAGTTCCATCACCCGATTGCTGAGGGTGGCCGAGAACAGCATGTTGATGCGCTGGCCGGGCGGGGGCATTTTTCGCAACAGGTAGCGGATGTCGGTAATGAAGCCGAGATCGAACATCCGGTCCGCCTCGTCCAGCACTACCACTTCGATAGCGCTGAGCCGGTAGACGCCCTGTTTCAGGTAATCGATCAGGCGTCCTGGCGTGCCGATCAACACATCGACCCCGCTTTCCAGTTGCCGGCGCTGGCTGTCGTAGCCAGTCCCGCCGAATACGGCGGCGAATTTGAGGCCGGTATAGCAGCCAAGCAGTTCGGCGTCACGGTGAATCTGCACCGCCAGTTCGCGGGTGGGCGCGATGATGATCGCCCAGGGACCGACCGCATCTTCAGCGACCGGCGTTTTCATCAGATGATGCAGCGCCGCCAGCAGGAACGCGGCGGTTTTACCGGTGCCGGTCTGGGCCTGACCAGCGATGTCCTGGCCCTTGAGCGCCGGCGGCAGGGTGGCCGCCTGAATCGGGGTGCAATGGGTGAAGCCGGCGTCCTCGACGCTTTCCAGCAGCGCATCGTCCAGGCCGAGCGCAGCAAACGGGACGGGAGTGAGATGATCTTTTTGCATGAGTTGGCGATGATCCCGGGTGAACAGGGTTTTGGGGACTTGCGCGAGCGCCCGGTTTGGGCTGAAATGCATCAAGCATGAAATGAATAAAGCATTTGTGTCCCGGTTGATTATTTTGCCACAATATCACTGGCTGAACGCCGCCCGCCGCTGATTTTCGCGGCAGCTCCCTCAATGGCGGCTCCCTTGACCACATCAAGAATCCATTTGGCTGCGCCGTTCATCGGCGTTTCCGGCTCCCCCGCCAACCTTTCCCATCCTGAAGTGGAGAACTCTCTTGTGAGCGAGCGAATCACGCATATCACTGACGACACGTTCGAGGCTGAGGTGCTCAAGGCCGAGCAACCCGTGCTGGTGGATTACTGGGCAGAATGGTGCGGACCGTGCCGGATGATCGCGCCCATTCTGGACGAGATCGCCGCCGAGTACGCCGATCGGGTCAAGATCTGCAAACTGAATGTCGACGAAAACCAGAACACCCCGCCCAAATACGGCATTCGCGGCATTCCCACCTTGATGCTGTTCCGCAACGGCAACGTTGACGCCACCAAGGTCGGCGCAGTGTCCAAGTCACAGTTGGCTGCCTTTCTCGATAGCAGCCTGAGCTAAACTTTCCAACGCGGCGTCCGCCCGAAGGTAGACGCCGCCGGGCGGCCATGCCAGGTTTATCCAATGCGCCACCGGCCGCCCCGCACTACCATCCCTGCCATGTCCGGCCCTCGCCCGTCTCATTCCCCGATCCGCGAGCACCCTCTTGCCTCGCCGGGCGCACACCCCACTCGCGCCCGCCGCCCCGAGCAGCCAGCCTCCATGAATCTGACCGAACTCAAAAAGAAAGCCCCCGCTGAACTGATCGCCATCGCCCAGGACCTCAAGATCGAAGGTATGGCGCGCTCCCGCAAACAAGAAGTGATCTTCGCCATCCTTAAGGCGCTGGCTAAAAGTGGCGAGGATATTTCCGGCGATGGCGTGCTGGAGATCCTGCAGGACGGCTTCGGCTTTCTGCGTTCCGCCGACAG
>JAJHPN010000436.1 GCA_020890855.1 Candidatus Contendibacter sp.
GCGGCGCGAACCGTCATTGCCAAGCGGCGCAGATCGGGATCTTCGGTTTTGGCGAAGCGGGCTTCCCAGCGCCAGGCGCGACCCGCCAGATTGACCTTGCCGGTGCGGTTGCCCTCGGTCGGCCAGGGTTTGGCGTCGAGCAGCAGTTGGTTGATCTGATTGAGCGCCACCCAACTGGCGAAGGTTTGCTCACGCAGGACAGCGGCGATTTCGATGCTTTGGGTGGCGGCGCGGATGAGTGCGCTCATCGCAATCGCCAGCACCGCCAGCGCCACCAGCACCTCCAGCAGGGTGAAACCGGTCCGGCGTTTCATGGGTTCACCTCGCTGACCGTACTTCGGCCCAAGGCGTCGCCAGTGACCCGGTACAACGGCGTGTTGGGTCCCTGCGCATCAGCCAGGCCAAACACCGCGACAAATTCAGTCGCCTCGCCGCTGTTGAGTAACCATACCTGCGGCCGGTCGGCAACGCGCAGATCAACCGGCCGGTTTTCCACCCACAGGCTCAGTGTCAAATCGTCAGGCAGTTCGCGGCGAGTCAGCAGCGCCTCGGCAGCAGGCGTCCGCCACTCGCCTTTGTCATTCTGACTGAGCAGTGCGTAGCCGCTGCGGGTAAAGAGGACACCGCGCACCTCGCTACGCAGAATGGCTTCCTGCTGGTGCAGCTCCAGCAGCGCCGCCAGTCGTCGCCCTTCTTCAGCCAGGCGATCCCGCGGCCCGCCGCCCACCGACAGCACCGCGAAACTGGTGATGATGCCGATGAGCACCATGACCACCATGACTTCCAGCAGGGTGAAACCGCGTGGCGGCGAAGTGGCTAACCGGGTGGAAGAAAACAACCCTCACCCCCAACCCCTCTCCCAGGGCGAGAGGGGTGTTTTAAGTGTGGCTTCACTCATCCAGATTCCAGTTGCCGACATCGGCGTCTACCCCTTCGCCGCCTGGCTGACCATCTGCGCCCAGCGAGTAGATGTCGACATCGCTATGCTGACCGGGGCTGAGGTACTGGTACGGTTTGCCCCACGGGTCTTTGGGCAGTTTGTCCAGATAGCCGCCATCCTGCCAATGCGCGGCATCGGCGGGTTTTTGCACCAGCGCCTCCAATCCCAGTTCAGTCGTCGGATAGCGGTAGTTGTGCAGCCGGTACAAGTCGAGCTGGTTTTTGATCACCCGGATATCCTGCTTGGCCTTAACGATGCGGGCCTTGTCCGGGTTATCCATGATGCGCGGCACCACGACTGCGGCCAGAATGCTGAGAATCACCACCACAACCATCACTTCAATCAGGGTAAAACCGCCGGAATCACGCTGGAGTCGCCACCGGCGCAAGGAACAGGTTGTCAACATCGGGGATCTCCGAAAAGCCGGTCTTGCCGGAAGGGTGAACGCCGTTCAGGCGCGGCCCAGCCGGTACAGGGCGATTTCACCGAGCAGGTTAGGCCACAGGCGCGGCCAGGACCGGGGTTGATGAGCATGGTCCAGCACCATGCGTTGCAGGATATCGATGCGTTTGCGTCGGCACAGTTCCTCAAAATCGCGCAAGGTGAAGAGATGCACATTCGGCGTGTTGTACCACTGGTAGGGCAAGGTCTTGACCACCGGCATCAACCCGTGCAGGGCGATCTGCAACCGGCAGCGCCAGAAGCCGAAATTGGGGAAGGTGACAATGCCCTGCCGACCGACCCGCAGCATTTCATCCAGCAGCGCCTCGGTGTGTTTCACCGCCTGCAAGGTCTGGGTCATGATCACATAGTCGAAGCTGCTATCGCTAAAGTCCGCCAGCCCGGCTTCAAGATCGGCGTGGATCACGCTGACCCCGGTCTGAATGCATTGGACCAGGTTGGCGGAGTCAATTTCCAGGCCGTAGCCGCTGACCTGCCGATGGGTATGCAAGTAAGCCAGCAACGCGCCATCGCCGCACCCTAAATCCAGCACGCGCGCTCCGGGGCGAATCCACTCGCTGATCAGTTCCAGTTCAGGCCGCATGAGCGTTCACCTCGCGGGCGACCCGCGCCAGATAGCCGCGCAGGATGTCGTGGTACAGCGGGATCGGCATCAGAAAGGCGTCGTGACCGTATTCCGAGGGAATTTCGGCGTAGCTCACTTCCCGCCCGGCCCGCACCAGCGCCTGCACGATTTCCCGTGAGCGGGCCGGCGCAAACCGCCAGTCACTGGTAAAAGAGATCACTAAAAATCGCGCCAGGGTCCGGTGAAAGGCGGCCGACAAGTCGTGGTCGAAATCTGCGGCTGGATCAAAATAATCCAGGGTCTTGGTGATGAGCAGGTAGGTGTTGGCGTCGAAGCGGTCAACGAAAGCGCGGCCCTGATGGCGCAGATAGCTTTCCACCTCAAACTCAGTGTCAAAGTTAAAGTTGGGTTTGCCCTCGCGCAGTTCGCTGCCAAATTTGGCCCGCATCCCCGCGTCGGACAGGTAAGTAATATGGCCGAGCATCCGCGCCAGCATCAACCCGCGCCGGGGCACTACCCCAAATTCGTAGTAGTGGCCGTGGTGGAAGTCGGGATCGGACAGGATCGCCTGGCGGGCGACTTCGTTGAAGGCGATATTCATGGCCGACAACCGGGGCGCGGCGGCAATCACCAGCACATGGCGCACCCGGTCGGGAAAGGTGATCGCCCACTGCATGGCTTGCATCCCACCCAGGCTGCCGCCGATCACCGCCGCCCACTGCTGGATGCCCAGCCGGTCAGCCAGTCGCGCCTGGCTGCGCACCCAGTCCTTGACGGTGACGATGGGAAAGTCCGGGCCATAGGGTTTGCGTGTGTCAGGATTGATGGTGGTCGGGCCGGTCGAACCCTTGCAACCGCCTAAATTGTTGCAGCAGACCACGAAAAATTCACGGGTATCCAGCGGCTTGCCAGGACCAATGCAGTTGTCCCACCAGCCAGGCTTGGTCAAATCGGCCTCTTTATGATAGCCGGCGACGTGATGGTCGCCCGATAGCGCATGGCAGATCAGCACCGCGTTGCTGTGGTCAGCATTCAGGGTTCCGTAGGTTTCATATACCAGTTCACAGGCGTCGAGCATCCGGCCGCAGTCCAGCGCCAACGCTTCGGCGAAATGGGCGGTTTGCGGGATGACCTGTCCGACGGAATCCGGGGGAAAAGTGGGCGGCATTGCGGCTCTGACCGTTGCTGTCATGTCCTGGGGGCGGGGAAGTCTAATGGGGGTCGAGTCTGGCGGCAAGGAACCTTCGGCGCGGCGATCCCGGTTAGCCTGGTCTGGCTTGCAGTCAGGCCGCTATTCTTCGTCACGCTGAGTAGGTCTCCAGTAGCTGGTGGACCTGAGCCTTTTGCTCTGCGGTCAGTTGCGCCGCAAGTTGTTGCTGGATCTGCCGGGCGTCCGCATCGCCTTGCGCCGCCGCCCGGGAAAACCAGACATACGCCATCGCCAGATCCTTGGGAATACCGGGGTGACCTTCGGCGTACATCACCCCCAGATTGAATCGGGCCGGCGCATAGCCATCAGCGGCGGCGGCCTGATACCAGCGCAACGCTTCCTGGAAGTCCTGACGCACCCCCTGACCTTCCGCGTACAGAGCGCCCAGATTGACCTGGGCCGGGGCGTGACCCTGTTCGGCCGCCTTGCGATACCACTGTACCGCCTCCTGGAGGTACAGCGTTCCCGGGCTTTGCTCATACAGCATCCCCAGGCTGAACTGGGCTGGCGCGTTGCCCTGCTCGGCGGCCCGGCGATACCAGCGCATGGCTTCCTCGAAGTTGCGGGCCACGCCTTGACCTTCGACGTACATCGCGCCCAGATTGAACTGCGCCAGGGCGTCGCCCTGCTTAGCGGCTTGGGCATACCAGTGAATAGCCTCCTGATAGTCCTGTGGCCCGCCCTCGCCAGCCACACACATGACGCCCAAGTTGACTTGGGCGGAAAGGTGGCCCTGCTCAGCGGCCTGGCGATACCACTTTCGCGCTTCTGGATAGTGACCTGCGGCGTAGTTTTCCTCACCCCGGTAAAAATCCTGCTGCGCTTTGGTTTGGGTCCGGCTCACCGGTTCGCCGTGGCTGTTGACCCGTTTGGCGTTGCCAGGGTGACGGGCGCCGCCCAATGCCAAATCGCCCAGTCGCAGCTTACGGTGGCGATAGCGCAGGCGGGCCTGATAGACAAATACGCCGATGATGATGAGCAGTGCGCCGCAAATCTTGCCGAAGATCGGTTCGATGCCAGTCACCGCGAATGCGCCGGCGAGGACATAACCATAAGGGAGGATTTCGTAGATAGGTTTCGGGATCATGGCGGAACTCCAGAAGCGGATTCGATAACCTCAGATCAGTTCGGTTCGCAGCGAGGGCGAATCGTCCAGCAATGCTTTGGCGGCGACAGCCTTGGCTGAGCGGGAAAAATCAGTAGTCTTGCCCGAAGCCGTAGCCGAGCCAGTTCAGCACCGCGGCCCATCCGGCGGTTGCTGCCCCTTCCGCCACAAGAATAAGCCGAGGATAACAGGTTTGCACAATTTTGCATCAACGCTGTGGCAGATTCACGAAGGTTTTACTGTTGATCACGGCTGGATCGTGATGGTGAAGATCGCGGCGCTCAGGCGGTGAGGGGCGCGCCGCTCTTGTCCACCAACCGCAGAAACAGCTCCTCCAGCCGGTTGGTTTTATTTCGCAGGCTGGAAACTTCAATCCCGCGTTCCGACAATTGCCGAAACAGCGTATTAATGCCCAGTTCTTTGGCGACATCCGCCTCCAAGGTCAATGCGTCCAGTCGTCGCAGCGGATAACCGGGGATTTCGGGAATTTGTCCGAGTGATTCACGCAGATTCAGTACAAAAGTTTCAATATGCAGCCGACTCAACAAAGTTTGCATCCCGGTATTCTCGATGATGGCGCCCTGGTCAATAATGGCGATATGCCGGCACAGGCTTTCCGCTTCTTCCAGATAATGGGTGGTGAGAATAATCGTCACACCCTGCCCGTTAATCTCGCGCAGAAAATCCCACATTGAGCGCCGGATTTCGATGTCCACTCCGGCAGTCGGTTCATCGAGAATCAACAGTTGCGGTTCATGCACTAAGGCGCGGGCGATCATCAACCGCCGTTTCATTCCACCGGACAGCTCCCGCGCCATTTCCCGGCGCTTGTCCCATAACCCCAACTGTTTCAGACAAATTTCGGCCCGTTCATGGGCGCGGTCGCGAGGAATGCCGTAATAACCCGCCTGATTGATGACAATTTCGGCAGTCGGCTCAAACTGATTAAAATTAAATTCCTGTGGCACCAGACCAATGCAGCGTTTGGCGATGGACAATTCCCGATCCAGATCATGACCGAAGATTTGAACGACGCCGCTGGTTTTGCGCACCAGTGAACTGGCAATGCCAATGGTCGTCGATTTGCCGGCGCCATTCGGTCCGAGCAGGGCGAAAAACTCGCCTTGGGCAACTTCCAGATCGATACCGCGCAAGGCTTCAAAACCATTAGCGTAGGTTTTACGCAGATTGCCGAGGGTCAGAGCGGGAACAGTCATGGTGGAATGAGGCCATCATGGTGGTGGTTGCGGTAAAAAGTACGGTTCGAATTCCGGCGTATAGCGTTCCTGAAAAGCGCCATCAGGGCCAATCAGAATGAAAAACGCGGCTAGATGATGCTCGGTCGCCAAGCGGAAGCCGAATTCCGGCCCGGCCGCCATCAGCGCAGTCGCGGTGGCGTCGGCCCAGGCGGACTGATCGCTGATCACAGTGACCGACGCCACGGTTTGCGGCACTGGCCGACCCGTACGCGGGTTAATAATGTGGGAATAGCGCCGGCCATCCTGCTCGAAAAAATTACGGTAATCGCCGGACGTGGAGATACTGTGATCGCCCAGCCGGACTAACCGCTCCACTGCGCGTTGACCGGGAGCCGGCTGCTCAATAGCGATGGTCCAAGGTTGGCCCTTGCCGTTGCGACCCTTAGCGCGGACTTCGCCACCGATGGAGACCAGATAATCGTTGAATCCAGCCGCACCCGCCAGCGCCGCCAGTTGATCGACGCCGTGGCCTTTGGCAATCGCGGACAGATCAGCATAGATGTCGGGTCGATCCTTCTTCAGCGCCGGCGGTTCGTTGCGAGTGTGCAGCAGCCAGTAACCGACCCGCTCACGGGCTTGGGCAATCGCGGCTTCAGACGGCGCCTGATCGCGGCGCGGCTCTGGCCCGAATCCCCACAGGTTGACCAGCGGCCCCACCGTAATATCGAACGCGCCGCCGCTCAGTTCGCTGATTTGCAAGCTCTCGGTGACTATTTGCTGCAATTCCGGCGGCACCGCGATCCAGTCAACGCTCGGATTGCGATTAAAGCGCGACAGTTCCGAGTCCGGGTCGTAAGTGGACATCATCTTGTTGATGCCAACCAGCAGCCCTTCAATCCGGACTTTGAGATCAGCGGGAACGGTCTGGCCCAGTCCCGGAACCAGCTTGAGATCGTAGCTGGTGCCCATCGTCGAGCCGGAGATGCGGATGGTTGGATCAGGCGGCGGTTTTTCACAGCCGGTCAGGATCAGCGCCGCCAGCAGTAATCCGCACTGAACCAGGAACGCCGCTTGTCGGGCGAAGCCCATGAAGCGATTGTTTTTCGCCAAAGTATAACTACCTTTTGAGGTTAAAGGCCAAACTTGGGGAAGCCCGGTCGTTCATTGTTCCGCGCCTCCCGCGTCTCCCGTGGCCAAGACTTTAAAATCCCGAAACCACCAAGGAGAACCCCTGCATGTCCGACCCAACGGCGCAAGATGATACTCCTCTACCGGACGATCCCGAATTTGCCGCGCGCCCGGAGACCGATCCGGAACCCGCCAAGTTGCCATTGACCGGCATTCGGGTGATCGATCTGGGAACCTTCTTGGCCGGTCCCCACGCCGCTTCGGCGCTGGGCGAATTTGGCGCGGAGGTGCTGAAAGTCGAGCATCCCATCGCTGGCGATCCGATGCGGCGATTCGGGACGCCTACCAAACGTCATGACGCCACCCTGGTCTGGCTCAGCGAAGCGCGTAACCGTAAATCAGTCACGCTCGATCTGCATCAGGCGGAGGGTGTGCAACTGTTTTTGCGGCTGGTCGAAAAATCCGATGTGCTGATTGAAAACTTCCGGCCCGGAACGATGGAGGGGTGGGGATTGGGTTGGCCGGAACTGCGTGCGGCCAATCCGGGGCTGGTTTACCTGCGGGTGTCGGGCTATGGACAAACCGGGCCGTATCGCCACCGTTCCGGGTTCGCCCATATCGCCCATGCCTTTGGCGGTTTGTCCTATCTGGCCGGTTTCCCTGGTGAAACGCCGGTATTGCCCGGCACCGTGCCGCTGGGCGATTACTTTTCCAGCCTGTACGGGGCGATTGGCGTCCTGATGGCGCTGCGCCGCCGCGATAAAACCGGGCGCGGGCAGATTATCGATGTCGGCATTTATGAGGCGGTTTTCCGGCAACTGGATGAGATCGCCGCCTCCTATGGCTTGTTGGGCACGGTGCGGGAGCGGGAAGGCTCCGGCAGCTTCGTCGCTGTGCCGCACGGGCATTTTCGCACCCAGGATGACAAGTGGATCGCAATTGCCTGCACCACCGACAAGATGTTTGAGCGGTTGGCCGAAGCGATGGATCGCCCGGAACTGGCTTCTTCGGCCTTGTATGGCGAACAGCGCAAACGACTGGCGGCCCGCAATGAGGTCAACCAGATTGTCACCGAATGGGTGGGATCGCTGCCCCGCACTGAGGTGTTAACCCGCTGTCTGGACAAGGAAGTCCCGGTCGGCAAGCTCAACAGCATCGCTGACATTTTCGAGGATGAGCATTTTCAGGCGCGGGGTAATCTGGTCACCCTGGAAGAGCCGGGCTTGGGTGAGGTGGTGGTTCCAGGCGTCACGCCGACTCTGTCAGCGACGCCTGGCCGGGTCAATAATCTGGGCCCGTCATTGGGTAACGCCACTTATGAAGTGATGCGCGAATTGCTGGGACTCGCCGCCGACGACATCAAACGGCTGCGCCAGCGCAAGATCATCTGAATTCAGGCTATCGGGGAGAATGACTATGCATCCTGTTGATGAAACCGAACTGCCGCTGGCCGGAATCCTGGTGATCGATGTCGCCACGGTGATTGCTGCGCCTTATTGCGCGGGCATTCTTGGCGAATTTGGCGCTGAGGTGTTGAAAGTCGAACATCCAGTCGGCGGCGACATTTGCCGCCGTTACGGCACGCCCACCGCTCGGGGCGATACCCTGGCCTGGCTCAGTGAGGCCCGCAACAAAAAATCAGTCACCATTGATCTGCACCGCCCCGATGGCGTTGCCGTCTTTAAGCGATTGATCGAAAAGGCTGATGTCCTGTGTGAAAACTTCCGGCCCGGCACTCTGGAAAAGTGGGGGTTGTCTTGGGAAACCCTGCATGCAATTAATCCAGGTCTGGTCATGCTGCGGGTCACCGGCTACGGCCAAACGGGCCCCTATAAGGATCGGCCTGGTTTTGCCCGGATCGCCCATGCCGTGGGCGGAATTGCCTATTTGTCGGGAATGCCCAAAGGGACGCCGGTTACGCCCGGTTCAACCACGCTGGGCGATTACCTGACCGGACTGTATGGCTGCCTGGGCGTGCTGATGGCGTTGCGCTATCGGGAGCAGACCGGCATCGGCCAATACATTGACGCTGCGCTTTACGAATCGGTATTCCGCTGCACTGATGAACTGGCGCCGGCCTATGCCATGTACGGCACGGTGCGGGAACGGCACGGTCCGACTCATAATGATTTTGCCTGTCCCTATGGGCATTTTCCGACCCGGGACGGCAAGTGGATTGCAATTGCCTGCGCGACCGACAAGCTGTTTGTGCGCTTGACGGAAGCGATGGGGCGGACTGAACTGGCCTCTTCCGGCTTGTACGGCGAGCAGAAAACCCGGCTGGAACACCGCCATGATGTCAATGAAATTGTCCGGGACTGGTGTGGTTCGCTGAATCGTGAAGAAATCCTCAAGCGCTGTTTTGCCACTGGAGCGCCGGCGGGGCCACTGAACAACATCGCCGACATTTTCGGGGATCGCCAATTCCATGCCCGGCGCAATCTGACTGCGATTGATGATCCGGATTTGGGTGAAACCATTGTGGTTCCCTCGGTGATTCCCCGACTGTCGGAAACGCCGGGGAAGATTCGTCATTTAGGGCCAAAACTGGGACAACACACTGATGAGATTCTGGAAAACCTGCTGGGGATGAGCAAAGAAGAAATCAGCGGGTTAAAAAAGAAGCGAGTGATTTAAGACGCAACTAACGTCGCTGCTTAGCATCTTTAAATCACTGGATTTCATTCCTGTGATCCAGCGCAGGAATGTGGCGACAGCAGGAGATGATCGGTAATGAGCGAAGTGAATTTACAGGATTGGGTGGGCCGAATCGAGGAGTTGCATGACCGGATTGATCCGACCCCGGTATTGGCAATGGCTCGCACCTTGGACTATCGGGATTTTACCGTTAAGGTCGGGGCGCCATTGCCGGAACTTTGGCACTGGCTGTATTTTCTGCCGATGGTCGCCCAATCCGAAATCGGTGCTGATGGTCATCCAAAAAAAGGTGGATTCTTGCCGCCGGTCGCCTTGGAAAGACGGATGTGGGCGAGTAGCCGGTTGACGTTTCATCAGGACTTAGCGATTGGCAAGGAAATTCACAAGACTTCGGAAATTCTCAAGGTTTCAGAAAAACAGGGCAAGACGGGCGGCATGGTGTTCGTAACCGTCCGGCATTCGGTTCATTCTGAACAAGGACTGGCGATTACTGAAGAACAGGATATTGTTTATCTGCCAATGCCGCAATCATTCACTCCACCGCCTCCTAATTTTGCTCCCGAAACACTGCAATGGCGGGAAAATTATCCGATGAGCCCGGTCTTGTTATTCCGCTTTTCCGCATTGACTTTTAATAGCCACCGGATTCATTATGATTGGAATTACGCGACCGAAGTGGAGAAATATCCAGGACTGGTGGTGCATGGCCCATTACAAGCGCTCTTGCTGATGGAATCAGCGAAGAAGCACCACTCAGAGGGAAAACCGGCCAGTTATAGTTTCAGGGCGGTAAGACCATTATTTGACTTTGACCAGATAGTGATTGGCGGCCAGCCAAAATCCGATGGCGGCCATGATTTATACACAGTTAATGGCCACCACCATATTGCCATGCAAGCCAGTATTCATTGGAGATAAAACATGCCTGAAAAACTGGAGCGTTCGGTTTTATTAGCGCCAGGTTCCAACTGGAAAATGATCGAAAAAACAGCCGCTTCTAACGCGGATGCAGTCTGTATCGATCTGGAAGATGCGGTCGCCCCGGAAGAAAAGTCAGCAGGCCGGGCGAATGTCATTCGAGCTTACCGGGAACTGGATTTTGGCAACAAATTGCGAATGTTCCGGATGAATGGACTGGATACCCATTTTGCCTATCGCGATCTGATTGAAATTGTCGAAGCAGCGGGCGATAAAATTGATCGGGTCGTGGCGCCGAAGGTGAATCGCCCAGAAGATATTCTGTTTGTAGCCACTCTGCTGGAACAAATCGAAAGTTATAAAGGTTATTCACGCCCGGTGGGCATTGAAGCCCTGATTGAAACCGCGCTGGGTTGCGTTAATATCAAAGAAATTGCCGCTTGTTCCGACCGATTGCAAGGACTGGTTTATGGCCCCGGCGATTATGCAGCCTCAGTCCAAATGCCGCTGGAATCGATTGGGGAAATGGACGAGAACGATGCGCTTTATCCCGGTCATCGCTGGCATCATGTCATGCATTCTTTGGTAAGCGCGGCTAGAGCCTATGGCAAACAGGTGATTGACGGGCCATTCGCCGGAATCAAGAACATTGAGGGTTTGACGCAGGCTTGTAAAATCAGTCGAGCCATGGGTTTCGACGGCAAATGGTGCATTCATCCCGGCCAGCTTGATACTGTCAATCAAACCTTTGTCCCGTCGTCAAAGGATATTGTCTGGGCGCAACAGGTTCTGAGTGAATATGAAGCGGCCTTGAAAGAAGGTCGGGGCGCAATCAGCGTCAAGGGTAAAATGATTGATGTCGCTTCACTCAGAATGTGCCAGCATATTGTTGAGAAAGCGAAGTCAGCCGGATTGTTGAACTAAACAGCAAGGTCACTGATTCAATGAGCAAGATACTGGAAGGATTACGCATTGTGGAAGGATCTGCATTCGTCGCCGCGCCTCTGGCGGGGATGACTCTAGCGCAAATGGGGGCGGACGTCATTCGTTTTGACCGGATTCAAGGCGGGCTGGATTATCACCGCTGGCCGGTCACCAAAGATAACAAAAGTCTGTTCTGGGCCGGGTTGAATAAAGGCAAGCGTTCCATTGCGGTGGATTTGAATACTCCGCAGGGTCAGGAAATTGTAACCCGGCTGATTTGTTCACCTGATCCCAACGCCGGGATTTTTCTGACCAATCTCCGAGTGCGAGGCTGGATGGATTATGAGCATCTAAAAAAGCACCGTGATGATTTAATCATGATGACGGTGCTGGGTAGTCGGGATGGCGGCCCGGCGGTTGATTACACGATCAATCCGGCTGTCGGTTTTCCTTATGCGACTGGTCCGGAAGAATCCACTGATCCGGTCTGTCATGTGCTACCCGCCTGGGATTGCATCACTGGCCAGATGCTGGCGCTGGGACTGCTGGCGGCAGAGCGGCATCGCCGAATTACCGGTCAGGGGCAGGCAGTAGAAATCGCCTTGAAAGATGTAGCGCTGGCGATGCTGGGCAATCTGGGCATCCTTGGCGAAGTCGCCATTAACGATTTTGATCGGCCCAAATACAGCAACTATCTTTATGGCGCTTATGGACAGGAGTTTCAAACCGCTGACGGTAAAAGGGTCATGATCGTGGGGTTGACCCGGCGGCAATGGGAAGGACTGGTTAAGGTCACTGGGTTACAGGCGGAAATGCAGTTGCTTGGAGAGAAACTGGGCCTGAACTTGAACCACGAAGGTGATCGGTTCAAGTCCCGGAAAGAGATTACCGCCCTGCTGGAGCCGTGGTTCCGAGCCAGAAAAGTAGACGATTTCGCCCGGCCTTTTAATGAGGCCGGCGTGACCTGGTCGGTATTTCGCACCTTCCGGCAAACCCTGGAGCAAGACCCGGATTGTTCTCCGCAACACCCGATGTTCCACATGATGGAACAACCGGGCATCGGCAGCTATCTGACGCCCGGCAGTCCGTTTGAATTCAGCCGCTGCGAACGGCAACCGCCGCAACCGGCAGCGATATTAGGACAGCATACCGACGAAATTCTGACCGGGATTCTCGGCCTGAGCGATGCGGAAATTTCGCGGCTGCATGAGGCCAAGGTCGTGGCCGGACCACGTCTTTAAAAACCCAGGACTTTCGCGTGCGGTGGCGTAGCACGCTTTTGCCATCAAAGCGAAAGTCCTTCGGTCCTTAGCTGGCTGCTTCCATCGCGGTAATCGCGTCAGCCATGCCAACCACCCGCAGGGCGCTTTCGACATGGAGGTTTTCAACCAGCCGGCCATCGACTACCACCACGCCCTCGCCACGCGCCGCCGCCGCCGCATACGCTTCGATAATCCGGCGCGACCAGGCGACATCCTCCGGGCGGGGCGTAAACACCTTATTGCAAGGGCCAAGCTGTTTGGGGTGAATCAGGGTCTTACCGTCAAAGCCCAGCTCATGACCTTGCTGGCAGGCGAATGCAAACCCGGCCTCGTCGTTGAGATCGAGATAAACCCCGTCGAGAATCGCCAGCCCGGCGGCGCGGGCGGCCAACAAACACAGCCCCAGCGACGCCATGAACGGCAGGCGTTCGTGGGTATGGGCGCAATCCAGCTCCTTGGCCAGGTCCGAAGTCCCCATCACCAGGCATTCCATCCGTGGCGTGGACTCGGCGATCCGCTGCGATTCCAGAATGCTGCGCGGGGTTTCCATCATCGCCCAGATGGTCATTGATTCCGGGGCGCCGTTGGCCCGCATGATCGATTCCATGTGCCGGATGGCGTCGGCGCTTTCCACTTTGGGCAGCAGCAGCGCATCAGCCCCGGATTTTGCCGCCAGGGCGATGTCTTCATAGCCCCATTTGGTGGACAGGGCGTTCACCCGAATAATCAGCTCACGCATCCCGAAGCCGCCGGCGGCAACCGCTTCGCACACCTGCTTACGGGCCAGTTCCTTGGCGTCAGGAGCGACCGCATCTTCCAGATCGAGAATCAGGCCATCGGCGGCCAAAGTGCGGGCTTTTTCAAGGGCGCGGGCATTAGAGCCGGGCATGTACAACACACTGCGACGGGGGCGGACGGATTTAGGCATGGGGGTTCTCCCTGGTTATGAACGACAAAATTACGAATCCAACACTTAAACAAAGGTAGCACAAGCAACGCAGTCCGGCGGCCGGGTTAGGGATCCAGCGCATTCCAGCGTTTACCGGATGCGGCAGCTTTGGTTTAATAACCCGTCCATCAAAAAACTGCGCTACCTCTTAGCGAACCTGAGTCAGCCATTATAAAGTCCCTGCCGCCCATGAAAATGCTTGAAGTCCTGCTGGAACGCACCATCTTGCTGAGTCGCTGGCTGCTGGCGCCGCTGTATCTGGCGCTGATTGCCGTGCTGATTCTGTTCACGGTCAAAGCCTTCCAGGAAGTCATTCACCTGTTCACGGTCATCATCACCGTCAGCGAGGTGGAACTGGTTTTGTCAGTGCTGGCGCTGATCGATATGGCGCTGATCGCCAACCTGCTGGTGATGGTGATCCTCAGCAGCTACGAAACCTTTGTTTCCAGTTTGGATGTTACCGAGGATCAGGAAAAACCGGCCTGGATCAGCAAAACCGATGCCGCCACGATCAAAATCAAGCTGGCTGTTTCCATCGTCGCCATTTCTTCCATTCACCTGCTCAAGGCGTTTATGACGGGCGTGGCGCAGAAGGACGATGTATCGCTATGGAACAACCAGGTGTTCTGGCTGGTGGTCATTCACCTGACGTTCGTGGTGTCGGCGCTGATGATGGCGGTGATTGACCGGATCGTATTTGCCCAGCACCGCGATCATTGATCAGCGAAAGATTCTGCTGGCCCACCCAGTCGCGGGCGAACTGCCAGGCCGCCCGGCCACTGCGCGATCCCCGCTGTAAAGCCCATTGCAAGGCTGCCGCCCGCGCCGGATCATCCAACCCGGCGTTCCATCCCAGTTGCTCCAGCCAGTGGCTGACAATTGCCAGATAGTCGTCCTGGCTGAACGGGTGAAAGGCCAGCCACAGCCCGAATCGCTCTGAAAGCGAGATTTTCTCCTCCACCGCTTCACCATAATGCAACTCGCCCTCGACGAGGCGGGCATCCTGATTTTCGCGCAGATATTCAGGCAACAAGTGGCGGCGGTTGGAGGTCGCGCACAGCAGCACGTTGTCAGGGGCGGCGCTGATCGAACCGTCCAGCATCGCCTTCAGCGCCTTGTAACTGGGATCGTCCGCCTCAAACGACAGGTCGTCGCAGTAAATGAGGAATCGCTCCGGGCGTTCAAACAGCGGATCAACGATGTCCGGCAGATCCAGCAGATCATGCTTTTCCACTTCGATCAGTCGTAGTCCCTGGTCGGCGTATTCATTCAGCAGCGCCTTGACCAGCGACGACTTGCCAGCGCCCCGCGTTCCCCATAACAGCGCGTGATTGCAGGGCTGTCCGGCCAGAAACTGCCGCAGATTCAGATCCAGCGCCGCTTTCTGGCGGTCAATCCGTTGCAGATCGACCAGCCGCAATTGGTGGGGATGCCGCACCGGCTGGAGAGCCCCGCGCTGACCGGACCGCCGCCAGCGAAAAGCCCGGTAGCGCTGCCAGTCGGGGGGTTCCAGCGGTTCAGGCAGCAGCGCATCGACCCGGTCCAGCGTCGCGACCAACCGCATCGCCAGTGCTGCATCCATGATCAGCGGCTCATGACCAGGGCGCTGTTGGAATCGATCAGCCCGATCAGATCGGCGACAATCCGGGCGCTTTCTTCCAGCGCCGCATCCGGGATCGCGCTGTCCTTGCCTTCGGGGATCTCATCGCCCGGTTTGAGCAGCGGTAGCCCCTTGGCGATGCGATAGCGGTTCTCGCGCTCCCGCTGCCAGGCCTCAATTTGCTCCCGTTCCGCCCGGCGCCGACTTTCCAGCAGCGAGACCGTGGTTTTGTCCCGCTGTTGCCGGGTGAATTCGATATCGTGCAGGAACGCCTGGTAATCCGGATCGCCCGCGATTCGGGTCTGATGCCGCCGCGCCAGTTCCGGGGCCAGCGTGGTCAGCCGCTGGTCGCCGCGATAGCGGGTCGCGGCGATCTCGTCCCAGGGCAGTGCGTTTTTCTGGGCGCTTTCGCCGGTTTCCGCACTGTCCACCACCGAGGGAATCGTAATGTCCGGCTGTACGCCGCGATGCTGGGTGCTGCTGCCGTTGACCCGGTAGAACTTGGCGATGGTCATCTTGAGCTGGCCCTGCGGATCCTTGGCCCGGGTCAGGCGGTTCAGATCGACCAGGGTCTGCACCGTGCCCTTGCCGAAGGTCGGGTCGCCGATGACAATGCCGCGCCCGTAGTCCTGGATCGCGCCGGCGAAGATTTCCGAGGCTGAGGCGCTGGCGTGATCGACCAGCACCGCCAGGGGTCCGGTGTAGACTGGAGCGGGCTCACTGTCCTTTTCAACTTCGACATCGCCATCGGCCTGCCGGACCTGCACCACCGGCCCGTCGCCAATGAACAGGCCGGTCAAATCCACCGCTTCTTGCAGTGAGCCGCCGCCATTCTCGCGCAGGTTCAGCACCAGGCCGTCGATCTGACCGTCCAGATCGTGCAGCAGGCGCCGAACGTCGCGAGTGGTGCTGCGGTAGTCGGTCACTCCGCGCCGGGCCGCATCGAAATCGCTGTAGAACGCTGGCACGGTGATGACGCCGATCCGCACCTCACGACCTTCAGCGCTCTTGAATTTTTTAATCTCGCTCTTGGCGGCTTGCTTTTCCAGCTTGATGGTGTCGCGCACCAGCCGCACGGTTTTTTCCGCCGCCGCCGCGCCGGTCTTGCCGGGTAATACTTTCAGTCGCACCACCGTGCCGCGCTGGCCGCGAATCCGGTCCACCACGTCATCGAGCCGCCAGCCGACCACATCCAGCCAAGCGCCATCGTCGCCTTGGGCGACGGCCACGATCTTGTCGCTGGACTTGATCTGCTGGCTGAGATCGGCGGGGCCGCCCGCCACCAGTTCCACGACCGTCACCTGTTCATCTTCCATGCGCAGTACGCAGCCGATGCCTTCCAGGGACAGGCGCATCTGGATGTTGAAATTCTCGGTGTTGCGGGGGGAAAAGTAGGCGGTGTGCGGATCGAAGGCTTGGGCGACCGCATTCATGTATAACTGGAATACGTCATCGCTACTGGATTGCAGCGCCTGCCGCAGCCGGTTGTCGTAGCGCTTGCTGAGCAAATCGCGGGCGGCGGCCTGATCCTTGCCAGACAGCATCAGGGTCAGCATTTCGTGCTTGAGCCGCTTGCGCCAGAGTTCATCCAGTTCCGCCGGGGTTTTCGCCCACGGGGCGTCCTTGCGATCGACGATCAGCGTTTCGTCGACGTCGAAGCGGAAGTTCTGTTTGAGCAGGGCCTGAATGCGAACCGTGCGATCCGCCAGTCGGCGCAGGTAGAGATTGAAAATCTCGTAGGCCGGCTGGAGATTGGCGTTTTTGAGCGCATCGTCCAGAGTGGTGCGGTATTTCTCAAAATTGGCGATGTCGCCGGCCAGAAAGTAGGAACGGCTGAAGTCGAGATCGTCGAGATAGTGGGTCAGAACCTGCGCCGACAGCCGGTCATCCAGTTTACTCTGCCGGTAATGGTGCTGCGCCAGCAGTTTGGCGATGGTCTGATCCAGTGAGGTCAGCCGGGCGGTCGGGGCCAGAGGTTTGACATCGAGGACATCCATGTCCGGATCAGTGGGTTTAGCGAAAGCTCCCGGCAGACTCAGGGCCAGCACCAGGGGGAGCAAAGAGAGCAGGGAGCGCCGCTTCAGGTTTTTAATGTTGGACATGGTGTTTCTCGACGGGTCTCGACTGGCCGCATCGCCTGCAGTCGCCTCAGGACACCGAAGGCGATGCAGACGCCAAGGACGATGAGGATGATGGCGAAGATGAAGATGAAGATGATGATGAAGGATGCACCAGAGCGATATCGGTGGCGACGGGTTGTTTGCCGTTCGGTTCGGCCAGAGTGAACTCAAAAATATGGTTGCGAGAAGGCAGTTTCATCACGTTGAAGTTGTCCGGCAGACTGGAATCATGGAAAAACGCGGTCCGGTAGGGAGAATCGGCATCGCGGGAGTCGGTTTTCCACAGGTAGGGCGACAGTTTGACTAGAAAACGCATGAAGCCAAAGCTCTTGTTGTCGTCGTGGTGATAGCAGTAGCCGCGCACCCGCGACCCCATGGCGCCCCAGGTTGGCGAGAAGTAGTCATCGCCACGCGTCGGCAGCAGGCCCGGCACCAGGTAGCCGGAGACGTACATGTCGGATTCGCGGCGCAGTTCTTCGGACACATTATCGAAGGCCAGAGTTTCCACCCGGCAACCCTTGTTTTGCAGGGCGCGGACTACTTGGACGAAATCGCCATCGCCGGTGACTAGCAACACCCGGTCCAGATTTTCGGATTGCAGCAGCACGTCCACCGCCATATCGAGATCGGCATTGGCCTTGCCATAGCGGTTTCCCGCTTCGTCCTGGAACCATTTAACCCGCTTTTCAATCACTTTGTAGCCGAGTTCCCGCAAGGCTGACTGATAGGCGCGAGCCTTGTCGCGATAGACCGTGTTGGTTTCGGCGCGTTCCTCATCGTAGGACAGATAGACGTTCAGACGGAGAGGTTCGGCATGATCGCGGCAGGCGAATTCGCGCAAGACGTCATATTGCATCCGCTGCCCGCCGTTACGAGAGATATTGGCGGCATCCACATAAACGCCCACTTTGGCGTGAGATTTGAGTTCGATAGTCATGTGCTGGTTTTAATACTCGTTAATGTTTCGGTGAAATTAATGCATTGCTTTGCTGTTGACGACGGTTTGCATGATATTTTTTATCAGAACCCCGAGTCTGCAGTCGCCGCATTTTAGCAATTTTAGAGGCGGTGCAAAAACTAACTGATTGATTGTAGGAACTCGCTTATGGCGATGATCTGTAAAAAACGCCCACAAGCGAGTTTTTGTAGCGACAACACTTTGATTTTAAAATCTTAGTTTTAACGTAGCCTTTTAAGGCTATTTCAGTTTCTGGTGGATATCGATCAGCCGGGTTTCCTCGCCCATCACCACCAGCACATCGCCCGCCGTTAGCAGGTAATCCGGATTAGGCGCGAAGGGCGCGGTTTTTTCCGCCGCCGGCTTGATGGCGATGACCTGCGCCCGATAGCGGGCGAGCAGGTCCAGATCAGCGACCTTTCGCCCAACAAAACTGGTTGGCGTTTGCACGGTAATAACGAAGAAGCCATCGCCCAGCGCCACTGCATCCAGCAGTTTGGACCGGGAATAATGCAGCAGATGAGCGGTCTTGACGGCGATTTCCTGCTCGGGCTGCACCACATGGCTGGCCCCGATCAGGGTCAGAATTTTGGCCTGATCAGCGTTGGCGGCTTTGACCAGCACTCGAGGAATGCCCAGTTCCCGCAGGTAGTGGGTCAGCAGCACGCTGGTCTCAAAGCGCTCGCCCACGTCCACCGCCACCACGTCCATGCCGCGGATGCCAAGATCTTTGAGCGCCTCGCGGTCGGCCACATCAGCGACGACCGCCTTGCCGACATGACGCATGATTTCCTGCACCCTCACCTCGTCGCGATCCACCGCCATTACTTCATCACCCAGGTCAGTCAACACCCGGGCCAGATGAAAGCCGAAGTCTTCCAGACCCATGACCGCAATGCGCATGATTCAATCTCCAGTGTTGAGGTTAAAGGTTCAGGACTTTCGCTGACCTACCTTTTTCCGTTATACCCGCGAAAGTGGGTATTCATTCATTTCAACGAGCGACTGGATTCCTGGAGACGCGGGAATGACGAAAAACGAAAGTCCTGAGGTTAAAAGCGACGGGCCTTGGCTTTTTTCAGCCTTTCCGCGTTTTTCGGTTCTTCAGTGGATGAAGGCTAAGCGTCAGGCGTAATCATCGAGCGCGCCGCGTAACCTGCGGGCGGACGGGCGTGGTTCAGCTTCATTCACAACGGTTTCCCGGGCCGGAGGGGTAGCCGGTGACCGGTCATCGCGCTGACCAAATGAAGGCTGCCCGCCGCCTGCCTGCTGGCGGGCCAGCGATTGATCGGAAACTTGGGCCTGGTTCAGAGTAATGCCCTGACCATCCAGCATTTCCCGTAATCGGGGCAAAGCGGTCTCAAGCGCTTCCCGTACTGCCGCTTCATGGCAGAAGAACGTCACGCTGGTCTGGTTGTGTTGTAGCGATACCCGTAGCTCAATCGGTCCCAGATCGGGCGGATTGACCCGGATTGCTGCTTGTTCAAGCTGATGATTGACCATCCAGTTTAGTTGGTGACCAAGCGTTCGCCCCCAGTTTTTCTGGTTCAAGTCGACGACGTCCGGAGTCGTTGGCAGCGAAGTCGATGCAGTTGCCGGGTCTGGGCGAACTAGCGTGACCGGAGTCTGCGGGGTCGGAAATGCTGATCCGGCAGGTGTCGGCGCAATCGGTTCAACGCTGTCTGGAGCGGCTTCCTGTGATATTTCGGATCCAGGCTGGGTGAAAGGAGCGGCAATCAGTGGCTGTGGCAAAAATGGCTGCGCATCGGTAGCTTTTAGTGATTGCGAAGCCGTAGCCGCGGGGTCACGAATAGCGGTAGTGGTTTCACTGGGTTTCCCTGCTGTCGCCAGTTGCGCGACCGGGTTAAGGGGCCCCGGTTCGATCCGCTCGGGCTGGTCCGAAGTCGCCAGTTGCGCGACCGGGTTAAGGGGCCCCGGTTCGATCCGCTCGGGTTTAGCAGAAGTCGCCAGTTGCGCGGCCGGGTTAAACAGCTTCGGTTCGATCTGCTCGGGTTGAGCGGAGGTCGCCAGTTGCGCGACCGGGTTAAGGGGCCCCGGTTCGATCCGCTCGGGTTGAGCGGAAGTCGCCAGTTGCGCGACCGGGTTAAGGGGCCCCGGTTCGATCCGCTCGGGCTGAGCGGAAGTCGCCAGTTGCGCGACCGGATTAAGGGGCCCCGGTTCGATCTGCTCGGGCTGAGCGGAGGTCGCCAGTTGCGCGACCGGGTTAAGGGACCCTGGTTCGATCTGCTCGGGCTGAGCGGAGGTCGCCAGTTGCGCGACCGGGTTAAACAGCTTCGGTTCGATCCGCTCGGGCTGAGCGGAAGTCGCCAGTTGCGCGACCGGGTTAAGGGGCCCCGCTTCGATCCGCTCGGGCTGGTCCGAAGTCGCCAGTGGCGCTATTGGGTTACGCAGCTTCAGCGAATCCAGCTCCGCCAGTTCCACCTGATCCGCCTGTCCGGTTCGGCCCGCCGCCAGTGACGCCACCGGATTGACTAGCCCTGGTTCAGCGCTCTCTCCCGA
>JAJHPN010000177.1 GCA_020890855.1 Candidatus Contendibacter sp.
AAGTCAATCCCTGTTTTGCCAAAGCCCCTGAGAAGGACTCCCCACGCTTGATTATCTTTCGCCAACTCGCCTTGCAACGCGGCGGCAAGCCGCTACTGGAAAACGTCGCCCTGACGGTGCATCCCGGCTGGAAAGTCGGCTTAATCGGAGCCAACGGCTGCGGCAAGTCCAGCCTGTTCGCCCTGCTGCTCAATGAGCTACACCCGGACGCTGGCGATCTCGACTTGCCGCCGCGCTGGGTCATCGCTCATGTCGCCCAGGAAACCCCGGCCCTGCTGACTCCTGCGCTGGAATTCGTGCTGGACGGCGATGCCGAATTGCGCCAGATCGAGCGGGATTTGCAAGCCGCCGAAACCATTCATGATGGCGCTCGCCAGGCCGAACTTCACGCCCGGTTTGACGCCATCGGCGGTTACAGCGCTCCGGCTCGCGCCGGCAAGCTAATGGCTGGGCTGGGTTTCACTACCGAAAAACAGGAACAGCCAGTTGCGGAATTTTCCGGCGGCTGGCGAGTGCGGCTGAATCTGGCGCGGGCGTTGATGTGCCGTTCCGACCTGCTGCTGCTCGACGAACCAACCAACCATCTCGATCTCGACGCGGTGCTGTGGCTGGAGCAATGGCTGCGAGGCTATCCGGGCACCCTGCTGTTGATTTCTCACGACCGCGATGT
This sequence comes from Candidatus Contendibacter sp., assembly GCA_020890855.1. Classification (GTDB taxonomy): domain Bacteria; phylum Pseudomonadota; class Gammaproteobacteria; order Competibacterales; family Competibacteraceae; genus RXIV01. Next base: position 671 of record JAJHPN010000177.1, read on the forward strand.
GCTGGACAACGTCGCCGATCACATCGCCCACATTGACCAACGCGGCATCACCCTTTACCCCGGCCATTACAGCGCCTTTGAAGATCAGCGCGCCGCCCGACTGGCTTTGCAGCAGGCGGCTTTTGCCAAACAGCAACGTGAAATCGCCCATCTGGAAAGCTTCATCACCCGGTTTCGCGCCAAGGCGACCAAGGCCCGCCAAGCGCAAAGCCGGATCAAAGCGCTGGAGCGGATGGAGCGGATCGCCGCTGCTCATGTTGATTCACCGTTCGAGTTCAGTTTTGCCGAACCGGAACGGTTGCCCAATCCACTGCTGGCGGTCGAAAAAGTAGCGGCGGGTTACGGCGGGCGGCGGGTGTTGGAAAACGTCAATCTGGTGATCGGCTCCGGCGCCCGACTCGGGCTGCTTGGTCCCAACGGCGCAGGTAAATCCACCTTGATCAAGCTGTTGGCCGGGGTGCTGCCGCCGCTGGCCGGGCAGATCGAAACCGGGCAAGGCTTAAGCATCGGCTACTTCGCTCAGCACCAACTGGAGCAGTTGCGGCCCGATTGGAGTCCGCTGCGCCATTTGCAACAACCGGGCGAACGGGCCAGTGATCAGCAATTGCGTGATTTCCTCGGCGGGTTTGGCTTTGCCGGCGAACGGGCGCTGGATCCGGTCGCGCCCTTTTCTGGCGGCGAGAAAGCCCGCTTGGCCCTGGCGCTGCTGATCTGGCAACGACCCAATTTATTGCTGCTGGATGAGCCGACCAACCATCTCGATCTCGACATGCGCCATGCTCTGACCCTGGCCTTGCAGGACTATCCGGGCGCATTGATCGTGGTTTCGCACGACCGGCATCTGCTCCGCACCGTTACTGACGAACTGCTGCTGGTCGCTGAAGGCCGGGCGCAACCCTTTGACGGTGATCTCGATGACTACCGCGACTGGTTGAATGCCCGGCAACGAGTCGCCGATCCACGCAACGCCGGCAACAGTAACGGTAACAGCGCGGTGGATCGCCGCGATCAGAAGCGGCAAGACGCCGAACGCCGTCAGCAACTGGCCGTGCAGCGCAAGCCCCTGGAGCGGCAAATCAAAAAAATAGAACAGCTTATGGATCAGCTGCATGGCGAGCAGAAAGCGCTGGATGCCGCGCTGGCCGATCCAGCCAGTTATGAGGACGCCAATAAAGCCCAGCTCAAGGAGTGGTTGCTGCAGAAAAGCGAAATGGATCGGCAATTGGCAAAACTGGAAGAGGAGTGGCTGACCTTGCAGGAGGCGTGGGAAGCCGTCGCCCCGGTGGCAACCCGGCCTGCTTGATGATAACCTTGTGCGCCGTGATGAAACCGGCCCTGCAACGGTTCTCTCCGGTCTTCCCCCGGCGCAGACGTCGTTCAACCAAACCTTATTTGACCGGCCTTAGCATCCCCATCACAGTCAATCACAGTCAATTTCAGAGGAGAGTCCATCGATGGCAATCACTCACGACGGCGCAACACGGACCAGTAACGCCAAACTGCTGAAATGGGTCGATGAAATCGCGGCACTGACCCAGCCGGATCACGTTGTCTGGTGCGACGGCTCGGAAGCGGAATACCAACGGCTATGCGATGAAATGGTCGCCTCCGGCACCTTCGTCAAGCTGAATCCGGCAAAGCGCCCCAATTCCTATTTGGCCTGCTCGCACCCGTCTGATGTGGCGCGGGTTGAAGATCGCACTTTCATTTGCAGCCTGAAAAAAGAGGATGCCGGCCCGACCAACAACTGGGCGCCGCCGGATGAAATGCGGGCGCAGTTGAAAGAACTGATGAACGGCTGCATGAAGGGTCGCACCCTGTACGTCATCCCCTTCAGCATGGGACCGATTGGCAGCCCGATTGCCCAGATCGGCATCGAACTTACCGATTCGCCTTACGTCGTGGCCAACATGCGGATCATGACCCGCATGGGCAGCAAGGTCCTTGAAGCGCTCGGCGACGGGTTCTTCGTCCCCTGCGTTCACTCGGTCGGCGCTCCGCTGGCCCCCGGCCAGAAAGACGTGCCGTGGCCGTGCGAACCGGACATTGGCCGCAAAGCCATTGTCCATTTCCCCGAAACCCGTGAAATCTGGTCCTACGGTTCCGGTTACGGCGGCAACGCCCTGCTCGGCAAGAAGTGCCTGGCGCTGCGCATCGCCTCGTCGATGGCCCGTGACGAAGGCTGGCTGGCCGAACATATGCTGATTCTCGGCCTGGAAAATCCCCAGGGCGAAAAGACCTACGTCGCGGCGGCGTTCCCCAGCGCCTGCGGCAAGACCAACCTCGCCATGATCGTGCCGCCCAAGGGTTTCGGCAACTGGAAGGCGCTGACCGTTGGCGATGACATCGCCTGGATCAAACCCACCGCTGACGGCACCCTGCGGGCGATCAATCCCGAAGCCGGCTTCTTCGGCGTCGCGCCCGGCACCTCCTATGACTCCAACCCCATGGCGATGGAATCCTGCAAGGCCAACTCCATCTTCACCAATGTCGTGCTGACCGACGACGGCGATGTGTGGTGGGAAGGCATGGGCGTTGCTGCGCCGGCGCACGGGATTGACTGGCAGGGCAACGACTGGACCCCGGATTGCGGTCGGGTCGGCGCACATGCCAACTCCCGCTTTACCGCTCCCGCCGCGCAATGCCCGACCATCGACCCGGCCTGGGAAGATCCTGCTGGCGTGCCGATTTCCGCCTTCATCTTCGGCGGTCGGCTGTCCAAGACCTTCCCGCTGGTCTATCAGGCTTTCGACTGGAACCACGGCGTATTCATGGCGGCTACGATGGGTTCGGAAGCCACCGCTGCGGCGATTGGCGTTACCGGCATCCGCCGCGATCCGTTCGCCATGCTGCCGTTCTGCGGCTACAACATGGCTGACTACTGGGGCCACTGGGTCAAGATGGGCCAGAAATCGGGCCTCAAGCTGCCCAAGATCTTCCGCACCAACTGGTTCCGCAAAGGCCCCGATGGCAAGTTCGTCTGGCCGGGCTATGGGCAGAACATGCGGGTGCTGAAGTGGATTGTAGAGCGGGTGAACGGTAAGGTCGGGGCGGTCGAAAGTTCATTCGGCTTGATGCCACGCTACGAAGATCTGGACCTGGAAGGGCTGGATTTCTCCAAGGCGCAGTTCGAAACTATCACCAGCATCAGCCGCGCCGAAGCCCTGAGCGAAATTGAAGAAATCAAGACGTTCTTCGAGAAGTTCGGCACGCAGCTGCCGCCAGAACTGGAAGCCCAGCGCCAGGCGTTCGGTCAGCGGGCCGAGAAAGCGCCTGAAGTGTGGACCGTTGTTGAAGCGGCCTGAGGTCGAGGAGCGCGGCGCTTTTCCAAACTGCGTCCACCGACTTGACTGATAAAAGAGCCGGCGCAAGCCGGCTTTTTTTATCGGGTGGTTTTGGGTAATGACCAGATGATTGATTTGATGAATTCACTCACTCGCACCGAAAAAATCCTGATCGGCGGGTTGGCTATTGCGGTGACGGCAATCCTCGGCACATTCATTGGCCTGTCGTGGTTTAATTATCCAGCCGCCGATGATTTCTGCTTTGCCGCCAAGGCCAGAGACCTGGGCTTTTTCGAGGCGCAAGCATTCTGGCGCCAACACTGGTCGGGGCGGTATACCTTAAATGCGGTATGGACCGCACTGATGACGCCAGCCGATATGGTTACCGCTTACCGGTTTCCGCCCATGATTCTGCTGGTTTCGACTTGGCTTGGCTTCAGCTTTCTGCTGGATCGCATGGCTCGGGGACAACTAGGCAAGCTATTCAGTCTGCTGTTAGGCGGCATAGCGACGGCGCTGTTTATTGCCGGCATTCCCGACGTCGCTCAGACTTTCTATTGGCAGGGTGGCAGCATTACTTATCAACTGGCCAATGTATTGCTACTTTTTCTCGCCGGACTATTGGCTTGGCGGGAGACAACAGCAAAAAGTCGTGGCTTGCAAATACTGATTTTCTGGATTGCCGGCGGACTGACTATCGCCATCATTGGCGCCAATGAAATTTCTCTGTTATTGACGGGCTCGATATTGTGCGGTGGCGCTGGTTACGCGCTGTGGACGCGCCGCAATTCCCGCGTTTTCTGGATCGGATTAGTAGCGATAGCCCTTGTCGCCGCATTGATCAGTATCCTGGCGCCCGGCAATTATCAACGCTATTCCGGGATTGAAACCGATCCGATGCTCCGTCCGACACCGTGGCTGGCGGCGCTACTTTATCTGCCGTGGGTGGTCTTGCGAATCTTGTACTGGCTTTCCAACCTGAGTTTATGGCTCTCGGGATTCATTCTGCTAATCACGACTTTTCAGCTCGCCAGAGCGCGGCTTTATACAGATGGACAATTCAAAAAATCTTTTCTTTTACTGCCAGCAGTCTGGATCAGCCTGATTTTTTTACTCAGCGCTATTGGTTTTCTCATCAATCATTATCCATTGCCAGAGCGGGCGGAAAGCGTTATTTATTTATTATTTCTAATCGGATGGCCACCCTCTTTCGTTATTATCGCGCATTGGCTGATGAATAATAATGCTGGATGTCACGACCGACGACGGGTTGCGCCGGCGCTGGCGTTATTAATGGTGAGTTTGTTGGGAGCGCCGAATATTTTTGAAGCGTACAAGGACGCTTATCGGGGGTATCGTTACAGCCAGGAAATGCAGGCGCGGATTGCCGATATTCAGAAGGCAAAGCAACAGGGGGAGGTCGACATCATGGTTGCCAGCCTTTCCCGCCCGCCCCGCACTTTATTTGCCACTGATATTGCTACGGATTCCGGTAATTTCAGAAACCAGTGCCTGAGCGAATACTATCAAGTCAAGTCGATTCGCCTGGGCGCTTCCGCCCGACCGTAGTGGACGCCGGAGGATGCCGACAAGGCGGCAATGGTTAATTTCATCCCATCGCACCCGCCAAATCGGCGATAAATTCGATTATGATAGTTTAATGAACATTGCCACTCTCCACGATGAGGTTGAAAGTAATGGCGCGAAGTAAAGCGGTGGCCGTCTATGCTGGTGAAGAACTGGGTCGCTACGGATTTGAGGATCATCCCTTTGGGGAGGATCGCATTCATGCTTTTTGGGATGAAATGCACATCCGTCAACTGGACTACCAAGTGCGAGTGTTCTCGCCCGCCCAAGCGACCGAAGCGCAACTTCGACTATTCCACACTGCGAATTATGTTGAAAAGGTTAAAATTTTTTCCGAGACTGGCGATGGTCTGCTCGACTATGGGGACACCCCGGCTTACAAGGGGGTGTTCGAGGATGCGGCGATCGTAGTCGGCACCGTCATTGACGCCACCCGAAAAATCATGGACAACGAAGCGCGGCGGGTGTTTGTGCCGATTGCCGGCCTGCATCACAGCATGCCGGACACGGCCTCCGGATTTTGCGTATTCAATGATGTCGGCGTAGCGATCAGGATTCTCCAGCAGGAATATGGCTTGGAGCGGATCGCCTATGTGGACATTGACGCCCATCATGGCGATGGTCTGTTCTATCCGTTTGAATCCGATCCAACGGTCATTTTTGCCGACATTCACGAAGATGGCCGTTATAACTTCCCGCAAAGCGGCTTCTCGCATGAAGTCGGCAAAGGACTGGCCAAGGGTCGCAAGCTCAATATCCCGCTGCTGCCGTTGTCAGCCGATGATGACTTTTTGATGATGTGGGACAAGGTCGAGGGCTTTGTCCGGCAGTGGGAGCCACAATTCATCATTATGAATTGCGGGGCGGATGGTCTGGATGGCGATCCGCTCGCTCATCTGCACTATTCATCCCGCGCCCACAGTCGCGCTGCCCGTGACCTGTGCCAAATTGCCGAGGAATTTGCGGAAGGCCGGTTGCTGGCGGTCGGCGGCGGCGGCTACGATCTGCGTAACGTCGGCAAGGCTTGGGTGGCGGTGATCGACGCCTTACTCGAAACGCCAATGCGCTGACCCGCCGATTGTCTTGATCCACGGAACATTAAAGGCTAAGGAATAATTCCTTGATTTTTAAACTTTAACCTGCTGCGTCAACCTTGGACAGGACAGCACACCCGATGCATGAGCGCTGGAAACTGCCGCCGGATATCCTTGATAAAGGTCTGATCCAGCTTTGCCAGCGCCACTCCCGGACCCCACGCCAGCCGGTCGAGAATCAGCCCCCACGGATCGATCAGCAGACTGTCGCCAAAGGTTTCCCGGCCATTGCTGTGCCGTCCGCCTTGGGCTGCGGCGATGACATAACATTGATTTTCAATGGCGCGGGCGCGGAGTAACACTTCCCAGTGCGCGGCCCCGGTCGTAGCGGTAAAAGCGGCGGGCAAGGCCATGATCTCCATCCCCTCATCGGCCATCGCCCGAAATTGTTCCGGGAAGCGCACGTCATAACACACCGCCAACCCCAGCCGCCCAAACGGGGTGTCGACGACCACATACTGATTCCCTGGCTCGATAGTGGCCGATTCGGCATAGCATTCCCGACTGCCCACGACCTGCACATCAAACAGATGGACCTTGTCGTAACGGGCGACTTGCCGACCCTGATCGTCAAACAGCAAACAGGCGGCCCGCACCCGATGGCTATTCTCGACTTGCAGTGAAATGGTCCCGCCAACCAGCCATAGCTTATGCCGCATGGCCTGTTCGGCGAGAAAATCCTGAATCTGCCCTGCGCCTTCGATTTCCCGCACCGCCAGCTTGTCGGTTTCCCGCCGCCCCATCAGTGCAAAATTCTCTGGCAAAACAGCGAGCTGCGCCCCCTGATCGGCAGCCTTGTCCAGCAGTTCGGCAGCCTCGGCCAGATTCCCGGCGATGCTATGCCCGGATACCATTTGAATTGCGGCCATGATCGGCATGATGATGCACCTCGTTCAGTGGTCTCCCGAGAATGCCTTGGTTGAGGCTGCGGGAGGTGATTCAGGCACTGATTCCAGCACCGGGTCATCCCAGGATCCTTTCAGGACATAGCGGTAGCGGGTAACATTTTCGATGCCCTTTTGCAACAACCGTTCGGCGAGAAACACCGCCGCACCGACCACCGGCCCACCCGCCAACGCGCCCGCCAGCGGTAAGGTCCCCCCTAACTGTGGCGTAATCGTGATACGCTGATCATAGTCCCGCGCCTGCAATCCGATCCGGCCCTGAACCTGAATTTGCGCAGCGGGCGCATCAATCTGTAAATGATCGGTGTAGGCTTGTCCATGCTTGAAGTTGATGACGCCGCTGATCTGATCAAAGCCCATGCCCGGTTGAAACAGGTCGCTGAAATCCAGGCTGAGGCGACGGATCAGGTTTTGTACGCTGAACAGCCCGACCATCCGCCCCATGCCCGGATCAATGTCCCGCAACTGACCGGGGCCGACCTGAAAGGTGAGCACCCCCTCGATCCGCTCCAGCGCAAAGTCGGGTAATGCCGCCGACCATTGGGCAATCAGCTCGGCCTCGGTTTCGCCACGGGCAATGCCGGCGCCGGGGTAGCCAAAAGCGGTCAGCATCTCCCCAAGGGCTGGAGTGTGCAAGGTGGCTTGCAACCGCGAAGCCTGTCCACCGGGTGTCCGTCGCCATTCGCCACTGGCGCTGATCTGCTGTTGTTCGGAGCGCAAATCGAGTTCAATCCGGCGGGCGTCGTCAGGCCGGGGCAGGGCGGTGAGCCGCAACTGGCCCAAGGCGGCCTCATTCAGTCGCACATCATCAGCGGTCAGCACCAGCGGTGGTAACCGACGCGGGTCCGGTTCAGTCTGGTCAGTCACCGCGCCCTCGCCAGCCCGGCGCAGATAGAGTCGGCTTAAGGTGATGTTGACCGGCTGCTCCGGAGTGGGCTGATCCGGCGCATGCACCCGTCCCGCCAGTGTTTTGCCGTCCAGTTCGATGTGCAACCCTTCCGGTTCATGGCGAGCTTGCAGCATCACATTGGGAAACGACTGGCCGGCAATCCGCAGTTCGCCAAGCCGGGCGTCGATACGGTTCAGCATCATCCCGGCAGTGGAAGGGTGGGATTCCGGCAAACTCGACGGTAGATCCAGCGTCCAGCGCGGCAGGCGGGCGATCACCGTCAGTCCCGGCGTTTCCGGCACATTGGCAGCGCCTGCGTTGATCCGCAACTCGCCTCGCTCCAATCGGAGATTCTCCCGCCAGCCGCCCAGCGCCAATACCGCCTGGGTCTCCGCACCATAGTCCAGGGTCAATTCAAGGATATTGGGTTCACGCGGTTGCAACCGCAATTTCAGAGAGCGGGCTTCGCTGGCCGACTTGCCGAGCGGCTCCGGCAACTGAACCGCCATGCCGCGCAAGTCGGAGTTGATCTCCAGCGCGAAGGCTGACGCGGCGTCCTGCCGGTCACGGCGACCGGTCGGGATAGCCAGCAGAGTTTCCCAGTGGCTCTTGCCGCTGAAATACGGCGCCAGCACTGTTGCCGGTTCGCCGAGCAGGGCCGGGATTCCCAGTCGGCCCCGCAGTCGGGTCCGCAATTCGCGCCGGCCTTCGCGCCCGGCCAATTCCAGATCGAGCCGGACCGGTTCGCCGCGCAACATCGCCCGCAGGTCTTTGGCCTCCAGGCTGGATTCAGTAAACCGCGCCTCGCCGCGCAACCGCCCCAGTTCAAGGTTCCAGTCCGGCAGCGCCAGGCCGTTGTTCGGCAATCCGACCCGCCCGCGCACCCGGTTAGGCCGCGGGTCCAGTGGAATGCTCAGGTCCAAATCAAGGGTGCTGGCTCCGGTCCAGCGTGGATTGGGCAGATCGTCGCTCAGATCCTGACCCGCCGGACTTTCCTGAAACGCCCGCCACAGGCTGGCGCTGGGACCTTTGGCGCGGCCCTTGACCTGTACTACCGATTCCGCCAGATCATCAATCCGGGCGGCGATGTGCTCGACGCTCGCGTCCAGCAATCGCCCCCCGCTGGCTTCCACTTGCAACGTCCGGTTGCGGAAAGTCACTGCCGCCTGCAACCGTTCCAGCCGTGGCCAGCCGGGCGTGTAGTCCAGCACCGCGTCCTGAACCTGAAAGCGGGTTTCAAACAGACCCTCGCCATGATCGAAAGGAAACCGGCCCGGCAACCCGCGCAAGGTGAAATCGCCGCCGGTCGCCTGGCCACTCACCAGCGCCTGATCCAGCCAGGCTAACCCGTCCGGCGGAATCGCGGTGAACGGGAGATAGCGCCGCACCGCTCCAAGCTGCAACTGATACTGGCCCCGCACGTTTAACGACGGTTCGTCTGCGTCAGGAAAGGTCGCGCTGCCCCAGAACCGTCCGTTCAGATCGGGATTGTCCAGTTCAATGCCGGGGCTGTCCAGCGTCCAGCCTTGGGCGGAATGTCGCCAGTTCAGGACTCCCTTGAGCGTATCCAGCGTGACGGGGGCGCGGAGCCGACCGGCGGCATCCACCTTGAGCTGGCGGCTGTTGAGTTCGATCTGGCCGCCTTCCGGGGAAACGGTCAAAGTTCCCGTCACGCCCGCCCACCCTGGCAAACCGTGCGCCGGTCGGGATGCGACTTCGTGCAGTTGCGCGGTCGCGGCAAAGGTTCCAACCACTGGATCGAGTTGAACGGCGATCTCCGGCAATGCACCACGCAGATCAAGCGGAATCAACCAGTATTGGGCCGGCTCATTAAGCCACGGGCTGATCCAGGCCAACAGATCCTCGGCGCGCCAGTCGCGGAAATGGCCCCGCCAGGCTGTCCCTGTCTGCCGTAACTGGAAAGTGGACTGAGCATCGTTGCATCGGGCTTGTCCTTGCCATTGCCAACCGCCCGCCTCCGCTTCGCTGCTGAACGCCAGAACGCTATCCGGCTGCTGGTTAAACCAGCGCTGCAACACGGCAAAGCGTGGCCGATGGTCCAGCGCCGCCTGTTGCAACCGGATTTCCCCGACCATGCGAACCGGTCGCCAGTCCTGCCAGTCACCCTGTAAATGGATGCTGGCTCGCCCGGCGGTGAAGGGCAACGGCAACGGCCAGCCAGCGAGGTTCACACGATCAGCGCGGAACTCGAAGCGACCTTGCCAGACCTCCGCAGCGCCGGCGGTGCGCTCCACGGTGAATTGCAGCCGCTCGCCCTGTTCGGCAGGCAACTCGGTGGTAAACGCCAACTGCTGGCCGTTTCCAGTTTCTCGCACCTGAAACCACGGATGTAGCAGGCGCAACGCGGTTCCGTCCGGGCGCAGCACGGTCAGTTGGTCGCCGAAAATTTCCAGCCGCCCGACCGCAAGCAACCATTGGGCGACTTCCGGCAAGGTGGACGCCGTTTCCGTCGAACCGGCATCGGCCCGCAACCGCGGCGTCCCATCCAGCCCTTGTTCCAAAGTCAGATTGACGCCCTCCAGCCGGATATGGCTGAACGCCGGTCGCCATTCCCGCAGCGAACGCCACAAGTTCAGCGCGGCGGTCGCCCGACTGAAACGCGCCAGGGTTGCGCCGGTTTGCGGATCGTGGAGGGTGACGCCGCGCAGCCGCAACGCCAGTCGCCAGCCCTCCCGTCCCCCGGCTGCGGCTTCGATCCGCACCGGAATCTGGAGCGTCTCGCCCAGAACCGCGGCTAATGAATCACGATAGTCGTTCAGGCGCGGCAACAGCCACCATTGCCCGAACCCGGCCAGCAACAACAGCGGCAACAGCAGCGCCAGAATCAGCCGGCGGGTCCAGCGCAGCGCCCGACGGATCGCGCCTGGCGGCGGTCGGATCACATCAACACCACGTCATACTGCTCGCGGGTATAGAGGGCTTCCGCCTGAAACTTGATGGGAATGCCGATGAAGGCTTCCAGTTGCGCGACGCTGGTGGATTCATGGTCGAGCATGGCGTCGACTACATCCGGCGCAGCCAGCACGATAAACTGGCGCGGCGAATATTGGCGGGTTTCCCGCAGCAGTTCGCGGAAAATTTCGTAACACACCGTTTCCGCAGTCTTGATCGTGCCGCGTCCGTCACAGAGCGGACACGGTTCGCACAGCACCTGTTCCAGACTCTCGCGGGTGCGCTTGCGGGTCATTTCCACCAGTCCCAGCGGCGACACCTGGGAAATATGGCTTCTGGCGCGGTCCTTCTCCAGATGCTTTTCCAGCGCTTTCAACACGGCCTGGCGGTGCTCTTCGCTGACCATGTCGATAAAATCCAGGATGATGATTCCCCCCAGATTCCGTAGCCGCAGTTGCCGGGCAATGGCGGCAGAGGCTTCCAGATTGGTCTTGAAGATGGTCTCTTCCAGATTGCGATGCCCGACATAAGCGCCGGTATTCACGTCGATGGTGGTCATCGCCTCGGTCTGATCGACCACTAGATAACCGCCGGACTTGAGCGGCACTTTCTTGCCCAGCGCCCGATGAATTTCGTCCTCAATGCCGTACAGCTCGAAAATGGGCCGTTCGCCAGGATAGTGCTCCAGACGAGGGGCCATATCCGGGACAAACTGATCGGCGAACTGCACCATGCGCTGGCAGGTCTCGCGGGAGTCGATACGGACTTTTTCCACGCTGTCGCCAACAAAATCACGCAACACCCGCAGCGGCAGCGGCAGATCTTCGTACAGGGGACCAATCCCGGAAGTGTGGCTGATCCGCTCGCGGATCGATTCCCACAGCCGTTGCAAAAACTGCATGTCAGCCCGCAGCGCATCCGGATCAGCGCCTTCCGCTGCGGTGCGGACAATGTAGCCGCCGCCAAACTCGGCGCGGAAGGCGTTGACCACCTCTTTGAGCCGTTGCCGTTCGCGCTCGCCATCGATCTTGACCGATACCCCGGTCACATCGGTATCGGCCAGAAACACCAGAAAGCGGGAAGGCAGGGTGATATGGGTGGTCAGCCGCGCGCCTTTGGTGCCAATGGGGTCCTTGATGACCTGCACCACCCGTTCCTGGCCTTCGCGCACCAGTTCGGTAATGACCGGCGCGGATCGATCGCTACCGGCGGCATCAGCCTCGGGCGGAGTTTCGGAGCGGATATCGGAAACGTGCAGAAAGGCGGCGCGCTCCAGGCCAATGTCGACAAAGGCGGCTTCCATGCCGGGCAACACCCGACAGACCCGGCCCTGGTAGATATTGCCGACCAGACCGCGCTTGCCGGCTCGTTCGATGAGAATTTCCTGCAAAACGCCGTTCTCGACCACCGCCACCCGGGTTTCGCGGGGGGTGACATTGATTAGGATATCGTCGCCAGTGCCGCCTTCGGTGCGGGTAGCCATAGGGTTCAGTCCCCTTCAAAAAAGGTGAAGGCCAAACTCCCGCAGCAGTTCGGCGGTTTCAAACAGCGGCAGACCCATAACCCCGGAGTAGCTGCCATGCAATTCGGTGATAAAAGCGGCTGCCTGGCCCTGAATCGCGTAACCGCCGGCCTTGTCGCAAGGTTCGCCGGTTTCCCAATAGGCGGCGCATTCGGCTGGCGACAAGGCGCGGAAGCGGACCTGGCTTTCCTGGACTTTGACCGCATCGCGCTTCAGGGTTGCCAGCGCCACAGCGCTCAACACCTGATGCTCCCGCCCGGACAGCCGGGCCAGCATCCCCAATCCATCGGCCCGGTCGCGAGGTTTGCCGAGCATCGCGCCTTCGACCACCACCACGGTATCTGCGCCCAATACTGGATGGAGCTGATGCCGGTTCAGGCTTCGCACCCCAGCCCGCGCCTTGGCTCGCGCCAACCGGCTAACGTAGGCAGGGGGACTCTCGCCGGTCAAAGGGGTTTCATCAATGACGATCGGGAGTTGGCAGAACGTGATGCCGATTTGGCGCAGTAATTCGCGGCGGCGCGGCGAAGCAGAGGCGAGGTAGATTTGAAAAGTAGCCATGTCAAGCGCGGTGATAGGGATGGTGATGCAGCAGGCTCCAGGCCCGATAAATCTGTTCCGCGACGACGACCCGCACCAGCGGATGTGGCAAGGTCAGCCGCGACAAGGACCAGAGTTGGGTGGCGCGGGCGCGGCAGGCGGGGTCCAAACCGTCTGGCCCGCCAATCAGCAGGCTGACATCGCCGCCCTCCCGCAACCACCCCGCCAGATGTTCCGCCAGTTCAGCGGTGCTCCATTGCTGGCCGCGTTCATCCAGCGCGATGAGGCGGGAGTGGGCTGGAGCCGCCGCCAGCAGTCGTTCGCCTTCTATGCGGACAATACGGGTGAGGTCAGGGTGAGCGCCGCGTTGACCGGCGGGAATCTCCATCAGATTCAGCGCACACTCCCGGCTCAGCCGCCCGGCGTATTCGGCGTAACCGGCCTTGACCCAGTCCGGCATCCGGGTTCCGACCGCCAGCAGATGAATCTTCACCCGGTGGAATGGCGCAGCGCCCTGGTTGAATCCGCCGCCCACAACTTTTCCAGGTTATAGAAATCGCGGGTCTGGGGCAGCATGACGTGAACCACAATGTCCACCAGATCGACCAGCACCCATTCGGCTTCCTGCTGCCCTTCAACGCCGAGCGGGCGAATCCCGGCGATGGCGCATTTTTCAACCACCTTGTCAGCCAGGGCTTTGACCTGGCGGGTGGATGCGCCGCTGGCGATGATCATCAGATCGGTAAAACTGGCGATGCGGCGCACATCCAGCACTTCGATATCCTGGGCTTTCACTTCTTCCAGGGCGTTCACAACAATGTTCTGCAAGGCTTCAAGTTGCATGGAGTCTGGTTGATCCTCATAGGGAAAGGTTGAAGGTTGGTCTTTGCTTTTTCCGATTCTTCCGTGGGTTACGGGTCTTCCGTGGACACGGATTTGTCGATGGACCCGCGCTATCGGTAGAGCGCCTGGGCATGGATATAGGCTAAGACCGCTTCCGGTAACAAATAGCGGGGCGATTGGCCTTGCGCTAACAGGGCGCGAATCCGGGTGGCGGAAATACTCAGTTGCGTCACCGGCTGAAACAGGATACCGCCCGCCGGCTTTCGCCGCAGCGCAAATCTATCGTAAACCACCCGGGGCGTCGTAAACGCTTCCAGCATCGGAACCAGAGGTTTCAGCAGACCGGGTCGCTGCATCACCACGATATGCGCCAGTTTCGGTAATTCCTGCCAGCGATGCCAAGTGTGCAGTTCACGGAAGGCGTCAGTCCCGACAATGAGGCATAGCGGGATCTCGTCGCCAAAGTCCTCGCGCAACGACGCCAGGGTATCAAACATGTAAGACAAACCCTCCCGGCGTAACTCCCGATCATCAGTGATAAAACCGGGCTGACCATCCGTCGCCAGTTGCACCAGGGTCAACCGTTGTGCGGCGGTGATCAGCGGCGTCCCACGATGGGCGGGAATCCGGCAGGGGATAAAGCGGATCTCGGCCAGTTCCAGTTCTTCGAGCAAATCCAGCGCTGGGCGTAAATGGCCGTAATGAATCGGGTCAAAAGTGCCGCCGAGAATGCCAATGGGACGGGGAGCCATGAACGTCATGATTTAGCCTCCCGCTATTGCAGTGGGTTCCGGCGGAATGCGGCGAATGGGTTGGATGTCGATCACCGGCTAATGCGATATTCCATATAGGCCGCCGTGCGCGCACTGGCCGCTGCTCCGCACAGCCGCCCGACGACATACAGGCTGGCGTCAATCCCGGCGGAAATCCCGGCGGCGGTGACGATCCGGCCATTGTCGATATACCGCTCGCCGGCGATGACTTCGGTATCCGGCGCGACTTCGCGCAGCAGTTCCAGCACCTGATGATGGGTGGTCGCCCGCAATCCCGCCAATAACCCGGCCTTGGCCAGCAGCAGCGCCCCCGAACACACGGAAAGGGTTAATTCCGCCGGTCCAGCAGCGGCGGCGATCCAGCCACTGATCGCCGCATTGTTCATCAAGGCGCGGGTGCCGACGCCACCGGGAATCACCAGAATATCAGGACGAGGGGCGCTTTCCAGCGAGTAGTCGGGATGGACCGAAAGACCATTGCGAGCGCGGATCGGCCCGGTGGACGCCGCGACGGTGAATACCCGGAACAGGGCGTAGTCGTGCAATTCGCTGGCGACCGCAAACACCTCAAACGGCCCGGCAAAGTCCAGCACTTCCACGTCATCAAACAGCAGGATCGCGACGTTGCGGGGGTTCATGCGGCATTCCTATTGGCGGATCTGACCATCGCCCAGCACCACGAATTTCAGCGTCGTCAAACCTTCTACCCCGACCGGGCCACGAGCGTGCAGCTTGTCAGTGCTGATACCGATTTCCGCGCCCAGCCCGTATTCGCCGCCGTCGGCAAAGCGGGTTGAAGCGTTGACCATCACCGAACTCGAATCCACCTCGCGCAGGAAACGCCGCGCCCGGCTGTAATCTTCAGTCACAATGGCGTCGGTGTGGGCCGAGCCGTAGGCGGCAATGTGCTGCATCGCTTCATCCATATCCTTGACGACTCGCACTGCCAGAATCGGGGCCAGATATTCGGCGCACCAGTCCTCCTCAGTCGCAACCTTGGCCTGCGGCAATAGATCGCGAGTTTTGGGACAGCCGCGCAGTTCTACCCCGGCTTGCTGGTACCGCCGGCCCAGCGCCGGCAAGGCTCGGTCGGCGATGCCTTCCGCCACCAGCAGTGTTTCCATGGTATTGCAGGTGCCGTAACGCTGGGTTTTGGCGTTGTAGGCGACCGCTACCGCTTTGTCGAGATCAGCGCGGTCGTCGATGTAGACATGGCAAACGCCATCGAGGTGCTTGATCACCGGCACCCGCGCTTCGCGGCTGATCCGCTCAATCAAGCCTTTGCCGCCACGCGGCACCAGCACATCGACATATTCCGCCATCCGCACCAGTTCGCCAACCGCCGCCCGATCAGTGGTTTCAATCACTTGCACCGCATCGGCAGGCAGCCCGGCGGCGGCCAGACCCTGCTGGATGCAGGCGGCAATCGCCTGATTGGATTGCAGCGCCTCGGAACCGCCGCGCAGAATCGCCGCATTACCCGCCTTCAAACACAGCGCCGCAGCGTCGGCGGTCACGTTCGGGCGCGATTCGTAAATGATGCCGATCACCCCCAGCGGGACCCGCATTCGTCCGACCTGAATCCCGGACGGGCGGTATTTAAGATCGGTGATTTCGCCAATCGGATCGGTCTGGGCGGCGACTTCGCGCAAACCTTGCGCCATCGCCTTGACGCCTTTGGCCGTCAGCTCCAGCCGATCCAGCAAGGCCGGCTCCAGCCCGGCAGCCTGGCCGGCGTCCATATCCAGCCGGTTCGCCGCGATCAGTGCGTCCTCAGCCGCCTCCAGTGCAGCAGCAATGGCGAGCAGGGCGGTGTCCTTGGCGCGGGTATCGGCACGACCCACGATGCGGGAGGCCGCCCGGGCGCGCTGGCCGACGCCGGTCATGTATTGACCAATGGCGAGGGTCGTTTCATGGTTGGTATTGTTCATCACTTGCTCTCCTGGCCGATGCGGGTCACAACGCCTCGGCAAACAGTTCTATCCCCGCCAATCGCAGGCCATTGGCCAACAACGCATCCCATGGCGATCCGGGTTCGACACCCTTGATGATCCGGTCAGTGCGGGCGCAATCACCCAACACCCGCCGGCAGTGGCTCAGCGTGAGTCGTTGCAAGGTCTGGTGCAGAGGCGGCTTGCGTTTGTCCCAGACCTTGTAAGCGGCAAATACCGGGTCCAGCGGCTGGCGCTGACTGCGGGCAAAGGCCAGCGCATTGACGATGCGGATTTCGCGATGCAGCGCCCAGTTGACCAGCACCGGTTCAACACCCTCACCGCGCAGGCCATACAGAATCCGTGCGGTGCGCTCCGGCTGGCCAAGCAGCGCAGCATCGACAAAATCATAGATGCTGAAACGGGAACTGTCGCCCACCGCTACCAGGACAGTTTCGACGCTTACGTGCCGGTCGCTGACCATCAAAGCCAGCTTGTCGATTTCCTGGGCGGCGGCCAGCAGATTGCCTTCGACCCGCTCGCACAACAGCGCGACCGCCTCCGGGGCAGGTTGCAGGTTGCGCGTCTGAAACCGTTTTTCAATCCAGCCCGGTAGTTGCCGCAATTCGACCACCGCCACCGGCACGATTACGCCGGCTTCATCCAGCGCGGTGAACCAGCGGCTTTTCTGAGTTTGCCAGTCCAGCTTGCCGGCGGTGATCAGCAGCACCGCATCATCAGCCGGATGCGCCACATAGTCGATCAACGCCTTGGCTCCAGCCTCACCCGGCTTGATCTCGCCCAGTCGCACCTCCAGCAGCCGCCGATTGGCGAACAACGACGGACTCGCCGCCAGTTGCCGCAACGCGCTCCAGTCAAAGCCGGTGGTCACCATCAGAATCTCTCGCTCGTGGCAACCCCGGTCACGGGCGGCGGCGCGAATCGCATCGGCAGCTTCCTGCGCGACCAGCAATTCCTCACCGTAAACCAGATAGAGCGACGCCAGCGTCTTGCGTAAATGCCCGGCCAGTTGATCAGGACGCAATCTCACAAACCACCTCTTTTTGATCCAAACTTTGTTGCCTTATCCATCGGTGTCGTATTCCGGCGCTAAAATGATGCCGTGCGCCTTGCCGTCAGGCTCAGACGGACGCATGATCAATCATTGAATCCCCAAATTTGCGCAAGAGCCTCATTATGGCAACCTCGGAACTGCCGCAAATCCCCGGCTATCGCCTTGAAAAGATCCTCGGCAAGGGCGCCATGGCCACCGTCTATCTGGCCATCCAGGAGTCGCTGGACCGGCGGGTAGCGATCAAGGTGCTGCCCGCTCATCTAGGCAATGATCCCATTTTCAGCAAGCGGTTCGTCAAGGAAGGAAAAACCGTTGCTCGACTGGCTCACCCGCACATTGTCACCATCTATGATACTGGCAGCCACCAGCAACAGCTCTATATCGCCATGGAGTACCTGGAGGGCGACTCGCTCAAGCAACGAATCAAAGCTGGGCTGACCCCGGAACAATCCGCCAACTATCTATGCCAGATTGCCCAGGCGCTGGGTTATGCACACCGTCAGCACTGTATCCACCGCGACATCAAACCGGCTAACATCCTGTTCCGCGATGCGGAAACGGCGGTGCTGTCCGATTTCGGCATCGCCAAGAACCTGGAAGACAAAACCCAACTCACGGCGGTCGGCTGGCGGATCGGAACGCCCAACTACATGAGTCCTGAACAGGCGATGGCTAAACCGGTGGATGCCCGTTCTGATCTGTACAGCCTGGGCATCCTGTTTTACGAGATGCTGACGGGAACTCGTCCATACCAGGGATCTGATGCATTCGAGACTGCACGGCTGCATGTCAAGGGGCCGCTTCCGATCCTGCCAGAGCCGTTGAAGCGCTTTCAATCCGTGCTCAACCGGCTGCTGGCCAAAGATCCGTTAGCGCGGTTCGCCAGCGCTGAGGAACTCATCCAGGCCGTTCAGAAAGTCAACGCCAGCCTATCCCGATCAGGGTCACAACGGTTGCGGATCTGGATTCTGGCCGCGCTGCTGGCGGCGCTGGCGGGATTACTGGCCTACCCGTTCTGGCCGTTTGCCCATTGATTGCTATAGCCGCCGCTGCTCAATAGGTCATGCAGGCCGCATTGAGAAGACCAATCGCCAGCGACAGCGCAGCGAGGAACACGCCGGACGCGATTTGGCCGCCGGGGATGTCGCGGGCCAGATTGGGCAACAGCAACCGGGCGGCCCCATAGGCCAGCAATTGAATGATCAGCGCGATCAGACCCCAGACCGCCATGTCGAGCAAACTGACGCTGTGAACAATGGCGCTGGCCAGCGGCAGCACAAACCCTATCATCGCTCCGCTCAAACTGGCTGCCGCCGCTGCGTTACCCTCCCGGATCAAGCTGATTTCCCGGTAGGGCGTGATCCACAGATACGCCAGCAGAAACACCGCCAGCAGGCCGATGGCTGTGGCGAAGTAGGACAGAAATGCCGGCAGGCCGGTCAAGGATTGAGTCATCATCAGGATTTCCTTCGATTCGGTCGGACACGCGCCAAGGATAGTCCAAACCGGCTTTCCCGCCACGCTTCAGACTGCTGGCGGCAACCGGACGATCACTATCCATCGCGATGATTTCGCCACAATCCAGGGCGAGCGAAGTCTGTTTCATCACCGACTCAGGCGCGGAAGGTCGCTGCCAGCCACGGATTTCGCGATCGTGCAGGCCAGACAGGAACTCATGTGTCCGTTTCAACTTGAAACAGATTGAAACCAGTCCAGTTTCATTTGAAACACTCGACAGCGTTGGCATCAACCGGCGCCGATCTTGGTTTTTTGAAATAAATCATATTATATCAATAAGTTATTTGTATTTTGTATGACTTTAGTAACTTATGGTATGATGATTGATAGTCCAATGGACCCGAAACGGACACCCGTCGCTAACGACCAACCGTTTCCTGAATGCAATATTCACTTTCCAATGGAATTAACATGGACGAATTACTTGCAAAGTATGGGCTTTCCCTGGCGGCCTTCCTGCTCAGCGCTGGATTGATTGGATTGCTGATCAAGCCGGCCCGGCGATTGGGCTGGGTCGATCAACCCAGCGTCCGCAAGCGCCACCGCGAACCAACGCCACTGGTTGGCGGAGTCGCCATGTGCGCGGCGTTCTGCTCGATAGCGCTGCTACTGTCGGAAAAACCCCAGGGCTATCCCCTGTTGTTGACCGGAATGATTCTGCTGACCCTGATAGGCGTTTACGACGACCTGCGTTCCATCAAGCCCTCGATTCGCTTTCTGTTTCAAGGCGGCGCGATCCTGCTCATGATCCTTGAAGGCAAGGTAGTTCTGAACAATTTGGGCGATCTCTTTGGACTGGGCGGGATCGCCCTGGGAGGTTGGGCCATTGGGTTTACCGTGTTTAGCGCGATCGGCGTCATTAACGCCTTTAACATGAGCGATGGCATTGATGGACTAGCCGGGGGGCTGGCGTTGATCGCCGTCGGCTGGTTAGTGATCCTGGCCTTGGCGA